>JAUNGH010000071.1 GCA_030524605.1 Oscillospiraceae bacterium
GATGTTATGCTCCAGGCCCTGCTTGTTGATGGACAGATCGATCATGTTGTTTTACCCTCCTGCTGTTTTGTATCGATATAGGAATACAAGGTGTACTTGGAGATCCCGAAGTATTTGGCGATCTTGTCGCCGGACTTGGTGACCAGGAACGCGCCGTTCTGGTTCAGGAACCGGATGGCCCGCACCTTGTCGTCCTTGTTCATCAGCGCCACGGGCTTTCCCACCAGCGCCACCGACTGCTGGATCAGGTCCTCCAGCATGTCGTTGATGTTGACGATCTTCTCCGGCTCGGCCTGGCCGGCCTCCTCGGTGGAGATGAGGTCGCGGACCGCGCTCTCCACCATCAGCAGCTTGGAGATGTCATAGTTGATGGCCAGGATGGCGGAGACCTTCCCCTTGCTGTTGCGGATATAGACCGTGGAGGATTTCAGGATCTTGCCGTCCGGGGTCTTCATCAGGTAGCAGAGCTGATCTTTGGGCTCCGGGTCGTTGCTCTGCAGCTGCTCCATGACCACGTGGGACGCGCCGTCCCCCACCTTCCGCCCGGACACATGCCCGTTGACGATGGCCACGATGGAGTGGTCCGGGTTCTTGCTCAGATCGTGGATCACCACCTCGCAGCTGCTTCCGAATTGCGCGGCGATGCCGGCGGCCACCTGCCGCAGCAGTTCCAACTTTCCGCTTTCCGTGAGCGTTCCCTCCTTTTTCTGCGTTTTTTCATGGAAACGTTCCAATCTACCATCACCATCATACCATAAAATTAATGGAAATCAACCATTTTTGCAAAAAATTTTTTTGGTTTTCAAATTTTTTGTTTGACAAGTGGATTTCTTATGCTATGATAGAGACAGAAGAGGAAAGATACGCCAAGAGACAAACCTGTTATAAATATGATATGGAGGGCAGCGTTATGGATTTTGAAGCGATCAAAAAGGCAGCGGAAGGCTACAAGGGCGAGATGTCCCGGTTTTTGCGGGACATGATCTCCCACCCCAGCGAGAGCTGTGAGGAAAAGGAAGTCGTGATGTGCATCAAGGCCGAGATGGAAAAGCTGGGCTTTGACAAGGTCGAGATCGACGGCCTGGGCAACATCATCGGCTGGATGGGCGACGGCGAGAAGATCATCGCCATCGACTCCCACATCGACACCGTGGGCATCGGCAACATCAACAACTGGGAGGCCGACCCCTACCAGGGCTATGAGACCGAGGACGTCATCTTCGGCCGCGGCGGCTCCGACCAGGAGGGCGGCATGGCCTCCGCCGTGTACGGCGCCAGGATCATGAAGGACCTGGGGCTGATCCCCGCCGGCTACAAGATCATGGTGGTCGGCTCCGTCCAGGAAGAGGACTGCGACGGCATGTGCTGGCAGTACATCGTCAACAAGTACTTCAACGGGCCCGAGGACGCCCGCAGCAAGATCGACTTCGTCATCTCCACCGAGCCCACCGACGGCGGCATCTACCGCGGCCACCGGGGCCGCATGGAGATCCGGGTGGACGTGAAGGGCATCTCCTGCCACGGCTCCGCCCCCGAGCGCGGCGACAACGCCATCTACAAGATGGCCGACATCCTCCAGGACGTCCGCGCCCTGAACGAGAACGGCGACGGCCCCTCCAACACCGTCAAGGGCCTGGTGAAGATGCTGAACCCCGCCTTCAACCCCGCGCATTACGAGGACGCCCAGTTCCTGGGCCGGGGCACCTGCACCACCTCTCAGATCTTCTACACCTCCCCCAGCCGCTGCGCCGTGGCGGACAGCTGCGCCATCTCCATCGACCGCCGCATGACCGCCGGCGAGACCTGGGACTCCTGCCTGGAGGAGATCCGCCAGCTGCCCAGCGTCCAGAAGTACGGCGACGACGTGAAGGTCTCCATGTACATGTACGACCGTCCCGCCTGGACCGGCACCGTCTATGAGACCGAGTGCTTCTTCCCCACCTGGATCAACAAGGAGAGTGCCGCCCACGTCCAGGCCCTCATCGACGCCCACCACGCCCTGTGGGGCGACAAGCGCATCGGCCACGCCGACGCGGACCCCAAGTTCGACGCCATGCACCTGCGTGACGGCCGCCCTCTGACCGACAAGTGGACCTTCTCCACCAACTGCGTGTCCATCCAGGGCCGGTACGGCATCCCCTGCGTGGGCTTCGGCCCCGGCGCCGAGTCCCAGGCCCATGCCCCCAACGAGATCACCTGGAAGCAGGACCTGGTCACCTGCGCCGCCCTGTACGCCGCCGCCATCCCCCTGTATAAGCCCGAAAACAGGACCGACGACGTGACCGAGTTCCGCCAGAGCCTGACGGACAACGACATCAAATAAAGGGTGATCTGCCGCCCGGCCCCCGGGCCTGCCCCTCTGTCGGTAAAACGCCCTGTAGGGGAGGGGCTCTGTCCCCTCCCGCTTCCCCGAAACCGCCTTGTTCCCGGAAGTCGGGCCGGGACAGAGCCCGGCCCCTACGGAAACAGGACACCAAATAAAATGTAAGGAGATTTTCAATATGTCCAAGACCATTGAGCTTGCGCAGCATCTGGAAAAGCTGCACATCAACAATATGTATAAGTCCGACTTCTACTGGACCTGGGACAAGACCGACGAGGAGCTGGACGCCATCTTCACCGTGGCCGACGCCCTGCGGGACCTGCGGGAGCGCAACAAGTCCACCCGCATCTTCGACTCGGGCCTTGGCATCTCCATCTTCCGGGACAACTCCACCCGCACCCGTTTCTCCTTCGCCTCCGCCTGCAACCTGCTGGGCCTCCAGTGCCAGGATCTGGATGAGAAGAAATCCCAGATCGCCCACGGCGAAACCGTCCGCGAGACCGCCAACATGGTCTCCTTCATGGCCGACGTCATCGGCATCCGGGACGACATGTTCATCGGCGAGGGCCACAAGTACCAAAAGACCTTCATGGACGCCGTGAAGGAGGGCTACCGAGACGGCATCCTGGAGCAGCAGCCCACCCTGGTGAACCTGCAGTGCGACGTGGACCACCCCACCCAGTGCATGGCCGACATGCTGCATATCATCCACCAGTTTGGCGGCGTGGAGAACCTGAAGGGCAAGAAGATCGCCATGACCTGGGCCTACTCCCCCAGCTACGGCAAGCCCCTGTCCGTGCCCCAGGGCGTCATCGGCCTGATGACCCGCTTCGGCATGGACGTGGTCCTGGCCCATCCCGAGGGCTATGACGTCATGCCCGAGGTGGAGGAGATCGCCAAGAAGAACGCTGCCGCCACCGGCGGCTCCTACAAGAAGGTTGCCACCATGGAGGAAGCCTTCCAGGACGCCGACATCGTCTATCCCAAGAGCTGGGCGCCCTTCGCCGCCATGGAGCAGCGCACCAAGCTGTATCAGGCCGGCGACCAGGCGGGCATCGACGCGCTGGAGAAGCAGCTGCTGGCCCAGAACGCCCAGCACAAGGACTGGACCTGCTCCGAGGAGATGATGGCCAGGACCCGCAACGGCAAGGCCCTGTACCTGCACTGCCTGCCCGCCGACATCACCGGCCTGAGCTGCCCCGAGGGCGAGGTGGACAACAGCGTGTTCGACCGCTATCTGGTGCCCCTGTACAAGCAGGCCAGCTACAAGCCCTATGTCATCGCCGCCATGATCATGATGTCCAAGGTGAAGGACCCCGTGTCCGCCCTGATGGCCATGGAAGGCGCCGACAAGCGGAAGAAGTTCTGATTTTCAATTGACAATTTTATCATGGACAATTGACAATGTAGGAATCCGCCTGCGGCGAATGATTTGAAATCAGCCGCCGCAGGCGGCTCCATATCTCCACAATTGTCGATTGTTAATGATCAATTGTCAATTCTGTATTGTTGTGAGGTAATATCATGGGTAAACGTATCGTCATCGCCCTGGGCGGCAACGCCCTGGGCAAAAACCTGCCGGAGCAGATGGCCGCCGTGAAGCACACGGCCAGGGCCATCGCGGACCTGATCGAAGAGGGCCACCAGGTGGTCATCGCCCACGGCAACGGCCCTCAGGTGGGCATGATCAACACCGCCATGACCACCCTCTACCGTGAGGACCCCACCCACCCCATGGCCCCCATGTCCGTCTGCACGGCCATGAGCCAGGGCTACATCGGTTATGACCTGCAGAACTCCCTGCGGGAAGAGCTGCTGGACCGTGGGCTTTCCAAGCCCGTGGCCACCATTTTGACCCAGGTGGAGGTGGACCCCGAAGACCCCGCCTTCCAGAATCCCTCCAAGCCCATCGGCACCTTCATGACCGAGGCGGAGGCGGAGGAGATGCGCCGCCGGGGCAACGCCGTCATGGAGGACGCAGGCCGGGGCTGGCGCCGGTGCGTGGCCTCCCCCCTGCCCAAGGCCATCGTGGAGATCGACACCGTGCGGGCCCTGCTGGATGCCGGACAGGTGGTCATCGCCTGCGGCGGCGGCGGCATCCCGGTCTATCGGACCGGCAGCCACCACCTGAAGGGCGCCGGCGCCGTCATCGACAAGGACTTCGCCTCCGAACTGCTGGCGGAGGAGCTGGATGCCGACACCCTGATCATCCTCACCGCCGTGGAGAAGGTGGCCGTCAACTTCGGCAAGCCCAACCAGCAGTGGCTGGACCGCCTGACCCCCGCCGAGGCCGGCCAATACGCCGCAGAGGGCCAGTTCGCCCCCGGCTCCATGCTGCCCAAGGTCCAGGCGGCGGCGAAGTTCGCCGCGTCCAAGCCCGGCCGCACCGCCCTGATCACCCTGCTGGAAAAGGCCAAGGCGGGCATCGCCGGCGAGACCGGCACCTCTATCAGCCTATAAAGATTGCAGATTGAAGAGTGAAGATTGGAGATTTTGAGTTCCGCCCTCGGCGAAATGGATTAAAATCTGTCCGGCTGCGCCGGACACCATATCTTCACTCTCCACTCTCAACTCTTCAATCTCCCAAATAGGTCGACCTGTTTATTTTGTGGGAACTGCAGCCCTTTTTCCTCCTCTTTTTTGGCGGTTTTTTCTCGGATTTGTGGATTTTCATAAAACCTATGGCTGAAAAATGAAAAATTCCGGCCCGAATTTTACCAAAATCGCAAAAATTCAGTTGAATTTTTTGCCCCGACCTTGTATGATGTCAGTAGACGAGGTCATTTCTGTCCTGTCCGTCTCACTATTTTTAAGGAGGAATCTTAGAATGAAGAAGTTTCTTGCAATGCTTCTCGCTCTGGTCATGGTCCTGAGCCTGGCCGCCTGCGGCGGTGGCGAGACCAAGACGCCCGAGACCGAGGACCCCGGCACCCAGACCGAGGAGCCCGCTGCCGCCTCCGTGAAGGTCGGCTTCATCTGCCTGCACGACGAAAACTCCACCTACGACCTGAACTTCATCAACGGCGCCAAGGCCGCCTGCGAGAGCCTGGGCATCACCGACTATGTGATCAAGACCAACGTCCCCGAGGGCCAGGAGTGCTATGACACCGCCGCCGAGCTGGCGGACGACGGCTGCAACATCATCTTCGCCGACAGCTTCGGCCACGAGGACTACATGATCCAGGCCGCCAAAGAGTTCCCCGACGTCCAGTTCTGCCACTCCACCGGCACCAAGGCCCACACCGAGGGCCTGAGCAACTACCACAACGCCTTCGCCTCCATCTATGAGGGCCGCTACCTGGCCGGCATCGCCGCCGGTCTGAAGCTCAGCGAGATGATCGAGAACGGTGAGATCACGGAAGACGAGGCCAAGATCGGCTACGTCGGCGCCTACACCTACGCCGAGGTGGTCTCCGGTTACACCTCCTTCTTCCTGGGTGCCCGCTCCGTCTGCCCCAGCGCCACCATGGAAGTGACCTTCACCGGCTCCTGGTATGACGAGACCGCCGAGAAGGAAGGCGCACAGAAGCTGATCAACAACGGCTGCAAGCTCATCAGCCAGCACGCCGACTCCATGGGCGCTCCCACCGCCTGCGAGCTGGCCGGCGTTCCCAACGTGTCCTACAACGGCTCCACCGAGGCCGCCTGCCCCAACACCTACATCGTGTCCTCCCGCATCGACTGGGCGCCCTACTATGAGTACGCCATCTCCGCCGTCATCAACGGCGAGGAGATCGCCGCCGACTGGACCGGCACCCTGGCCACCGGCTCCGTGGTCCTGACCGACTTGAACGAGAACGTCATCGCCGAGGGCACCGCCGACGCCATCGCGGAGGCCACCGCCAAGCTGCAGGACGGCAGCCTGCATGTCTTCGACACCGCCACCTTCACCGTGAGCGGCGCCGCTATGGACAGCTACATGGCCGACGTGGACACCGACCCCGCCTACACCCCCGACACCGAAGTCATCTCCGACGGCTATTTCCACGAGTCCGAGTACCGTTCCGCCCCCTACTTCGACCTGCGGATCGACGGCATCACCCTGCTGGACGAGGCCTACTAAGCGCCTGCCCGGCCTGTTCGCCGAAAACACACCCCCCTGCCCGGCATGCGCCGGGCAGGGGTCTTTTTAAAAAGCGCCTGTGAAATTGATTTACAACGCCCGCCTGTTATGTTAAAATAAGGTATACCTATACTGTGCGGCCCATACCCTTGGGAGGGCGGCTTCCCGGGTCCCTCTCCCACGAAGAAAGGATGACAGCCTTGGAAACTGTTAGAAACGCCATCAGAATGGAGCATATCACCAAGCGCTTCGGCAGCGTCGTGGCAAACCATGATATCAACCTTGTGCTTCACAAGGGCGAGATCCTGTCTTTGCTGGGCGAAAACGGCAGCGGCAAGACCACGCTGATGAACATGCTCTCCGGCATCTATTATTCGGATGAAGGGCAGATCTACGTCAACGACCAGCCGGTCACCATTTCCTCTCCCAAGGACGCTTTCGACCTGGGCATCGGCATGATCCACCAGCACTTCAAGCTGGTGGATGTCCTGACCGCCACGGAGAACATCGTCCTCGGCCTGAAGGACGGGGACAAGCTGGACCTGAAAAAGGCCAGCCGGAAGATCACGGAGATCTGTGAGAGATACGGCTTTGAGATCGACCTGAACCGGAAGATCTACGAGATGTCGGTCTCTCAAAAGCAGACGGTGGAGATCGTCAAGGTCCTCTACCGGGGCGCGGAGATCCTGATCCTGGATGAGCCCACTGCCGTCCTGACGCCCCAGGAGACGGATAAGCTCTTCACCGTCATGCGCAACATGAAGGCCGACGGCAAGTCCCTCATCATCATCACCCACAAGCTCCACGAGGTGCTGGAGGTCTCCGACCGGGTGGCGGTTCTGCGCAAGGGCGAGTACATCGGCGACGTGCCCACCAGGGACGCCAGCCAGCAGTCCCTGACGGACATGATGGTGGGCCGCGCCGTCACGCTGAACATCGACCGGCCCGAGCCGGTGAACGTGACGCCCCGCCTGGTGGTGGAGGGCCTGACGGTCTATGACGAGCTGGGCGTCAAGCGTCTTAGCGACATCAGCTTCACCGCCAACGCCGGCGAGATCCTGGGCATCGCCGGGATCGCCGGCTCCGGCCAGCGGGAGCTGCTGGAGGCCATCTCCGGCCTCTACCCCATCGCCGGGGGCAGCATCCGCTTCTTCGACCCCCAGAAGCCGGACGACAAGCAGGGCCGGGAGCTGGTGGGCATGGACCCCATGGCCATCCGGAAGTGCGGCGTCTCCATGGCCTTCGTGCCGGAGGACCGGCTGGGCATGGGTTTGGTTGGGTCCATGGGCATGACCGGCAACATGATGCTCCGGTCCTGGCGCAAGGGAAAGGGCATCTTTTTGAACCGCAGGGAGCCGGAGGAGATGGCCAACCGCATCTGGAAGGAGCTGGAGGTCGTGACCCCCAGCACCTCGTTCCCGGTGCGGCGGATGTCCGGCGGCAATGTGCAGAAGGTCCTGGTGGGCCGGGAGATCGCCCAGGATCCCGCCGTGCTGATGACGGCTTACGCCGTCCGGGGCCTGGACATCAACACATCCTACACGATTTACAATCTCCTGACCGAGGAGAAGATGAAGGGCGTGGCTGTGGTCTACGTCGGCGAGGATCTGGATGTCCTGCTGGAGCTGTGCGACCGCATCCTGGTGCTCTGCGGCGGCCAGGTCTCCGGCATCGTGGACGGCCGGACCGCCGACAAGCGGGAAGTGGGCACCCTGATGACCCGCGTGGGAGGAGGCAGCACTGATGAATAAGATGAAGATCCATATCTCCAAGCGCGCGTCGCTCCCCTGGTACAAGGCCTGGGCCATCCGGGGCATCGCCATTCTGGCGGCCCTGGTCACCTGCGCTGTCGTGACCATGCTGCTGACCGGCGAAAACCCCATCAGCATCTACTCCACCATCTTCCGCGGCGCCTTCGGCACGGCCCGCAGGACCTGGGTCACCGTTCAGGACCTGGCGGTGCTGCTGGGCATCTCCCTGGCGGTGACGCCCGCCTTCAAGATGCGCTTCTGGAACATCGGCGCCGAGGGCCAGGTCCTCATCGGCGGCCTTGCCACCACCGCCTGCATGATCTGCCTGGCGGATAAGCTGTCCAATCCCATGGTGATCGTCTGCATGATCGTTGCCAGCATTGCGGCCGGCGCGGTCTGGGGCTTCCTGCCCGCTTTCTTCAAGGCCAAGTGGAACACCAACGAGACGCTGTTCACCCTGATGATGAACTACATCGCCACGCAGCTGGCGGCCTATTTCATCATCGTGTGGGAGGTGCCCAAGGGCGCCGGCAAGATCGGCATCATCAACCAGAGCTCGGAGATCGGCTGGCTGCCCCAGCTGGGGAACCAGTACCTGCTGAGCATCGTCACCGTGGCCCTGCTGACGGTCGTCATGTACATCTATCTGAATTACAGCAAGCACGGCTATGAGATCGCCGTCGTGGGCGAGAGCCAGCGCACCGCCAGCTACGCGGGCATCAAGGTGGAGCGGGTCATCATCCGGACCATGGTGCTCTCCGGCGCGGTCTGCGGCCTGATGGGCCTGCTGCTGGTGGGCGGCATCAACCACACCCTGACCACCACCGTGGTGGACGGGCGGGGCTTCACCGCCGTCATGGTGTCCTGGATGGCAAAGTTCAACCCGATCACCATGATCTTCACCAGCCTGCTGCTGGTGTTCCTCAGCCGGGGCGCCGGCGAGATCTCCAGCGCCTTTGGGCTGAACCACTCCTTCTCCGACATCCTGACCGGCATCATCCTGTTCTTCATCATCGGCAGCGAGTTCTTCATCACCTATCAGATCAGTATGCGGAAATCTGCCGGAAAGGAGGGCTAAGCCATGTTTGATCTGGTATCTTTCATCCCCCGCGCCGTCATGCAGGGCATCCCGCTGCTGTACGGCAGCACCGGCGAGATCCTGACGGAAAAGTCCGGCAACCTGAACCTGGGCATCCCCGGCGTCATGTATGTGGGCGGCATCTGCGGCGTCATCGGCGCGTTCTTCTATGAGCAGGCCGTCCCCGCGGCGGAGATGCACGCGGTCCTGGCCATCGGCATCCCCATGCTCTGCTCTTTGCTGGGCTCCCTGCTGATGGGCCTTCTGTACTGTGTGCTGACCGTCACCCTCCGGGCCAACCAGAACGTCACGGGCCTGGCCCTGACCACCTTCGGCGTCGGCATCGGCAACTTCTTCGGCGGCTCCCTCATCAAGCTCACCGGCAGCGAGGTGCCCTCCATCGCCCTCTCCGCCACCAGCGCCTATTTCAGCAAGTCCCTGCCCTTCGCGGGGAGCCTGGGCTGGTTCGGCCAGGTCTTCCTGTCCTACGGTTTCCTGGCCTATCTGGCGGTGGTCATCGCCGTCGCGGCCTCCCATGTCCTAAAGCGCACCCGGGTGGGCCTGCACCTGCGGGCCGTGGGCGAAAGCCCCGCCACCGCCGACGCGGCGGGCATCAGCGTCACCCGGTACAAGTATCTGGCAACCTGCATCGGCAGCATGGTCGCGGGCCTGGGCGGATTGTACTACGTGATGGACTACGCCTGCGGCGTCTGGTCCAACAACGCCTTCGGCGACCGGGGCTGGCTTGCCATCGCGCTGGTGATCTTCACCATCTGGCGCCCCAACGTCAGCATTCTGGCGTCCATCCTTTTCGGCGGGTTCTACATCCTGTACCTGTATATCCCCTCCGGCCTGAACCTCTCCGTCAAGGAGCTGTACAAAATGATCCCCTATGTAGTCACTCTGGTGGTGCTCATCATCGTCTCCATGCGCAAAAAGCGCGAGGATCAGCCCCCCGCCAGCCTTGGCTTGGCCTACTTCCGCGAAGAACGCTGAGTATTCCGAAGAAACGCCGCTGCTGTGCAGCGGCGTTTTCCTCTCTCCAGGGCAAGTTCTTCAAAAATTCACATTTTGTTACCAATTTGTCCATGATTTCGCCATCGCGCCTGTGCTATGTTAGACGCAATCCCGAGAGACGGGCGGATCCCCTTCGTCTCTCCGGCACGAAGCAGCCATGAAACCAAAATGGAAAGGTGATTTTCTTGCGCCTGCCCGATCCCCTTCGCCGCTTCCCCTGGCGGGAACTGCAATATGCCCTCTGGCTCCCGGTGTACCTGCTGTCCTTTGCCCTGTTGGAGCGCCTCCCCATCAGCCGCTACTGGGCCACCCAGCTGCCCATCGACGCCCATATCCCCTTCTGCGAGTGGTTCGTCATCCCCTACTGCCTGTGGTATCCCCTGCTGGTGGCGGTGG
>JAUNGH010000072.1 GCA_030524605.1 Oscillospiraceae bacterium
GGTCTCCGCCTTCAGCTGGTCCCCGGCCAGGCCCTCCCGGGCCATCATGGTCTCCAGCACGGTGATATCGGTGGAGATGTCCAGGGCTTCGGCGCCGTACAGGGCGTCCAGCTGCTTTTCAAAGGCCGCCACGATGGTGCGCATCATGCCCTCCACCTTGGCCTTCGTGGTGTCTACGTTCTCGCCGGAGATACCCGTGGCGCTGGCCCGGTCATAGGCGTTCAGCAACTTCAGGGTGGTGGGCAGGTAATAGTCCATGAAGCGCCGGATCTGGGGCAGCTTTTTGGGGTCCCGCTTCACCTCGTCGAAGATCTTCCGGGACACCTGCTCCAACCGCACGATATCGGCGGAGATACCCTCGTCGGCAATGTTGTCGTCCAGCCGCTTCATCTCGGCGATGGCCAGCCGGCCATCCTTCAGCATCTTGTCCACTTCGGCGTTGCCGGTGGTCTCCTCCTTCGGCTTTTCGGCGGCCTTGGGGGCGGCCTGCTCCGTGCCGCCCACGGCGCCTCCGTTTTTGCAGACGGCGTTCACCAGGAAGAACACCACGGCAGACGCCGCTGCCAGCAGGACGTAATGCAGCGGCGCGTACAGAGGGAACAGCAGGGCATAGACCGGCCACAGCACCGCCACCGCGTAAAACGGCGCCACCGGCTTGCGGGCGTTTGTCTCCATAAGCGGGCCTCCTTTGGGTTACAATCTCATAATAAGGGTATTATACCCCCATCCGGGCGGCGCGGTCAAGGCGGGAGGGCTGTAAAATACCTGTGAACAGCAGGAAAGGCGGGGAGACCCCCGCCTTTCGCGTCTATACGCCGAAGCGGCCCGTTACCGGATCCCGCCAGAGGGCAACGGGAACCGGGCGGAACGTGCACCAGACGAAGCAAAACGCCAGCGCCCACAGCGCGATCAGGCCCAGCACCTGCTGCCAGGGCTGGGAAAAGCGCCCCCGGCGGAGCAGGCGGAAATCCAGGACAAAGGCCCCCAGGTCCGCCAGGAAGAACACGGCGATGTCCGCCCACATCACATGAAAGCCCAGGACGCCCGTATAGGTATAGAACAGGGCGGGGATCAGCACCAGCCCCGCCAGGGTGCTGACGGCCCGCGCCGCCAGAAGGTTGGGGTAGTTTCTCCCCAGGGCACACACCTGGACCACGGAGAACAGAAACATGGGAAAGAACAGCAGCTTCATGTGCTCCCAGGTGGATTCGTTGACGGCGGAGAAGGCCGCCGTCAGAACGCTGCCGCCGCTCCACCCGTAGACGAAGTGCAGCAGCGTCCCCGCCAGAGCGGTGAACAGAAAGCCCCCCAATTCCCAGAAAAACAACCGTTTCCGCATGGTATCCTCCCCAATGACAAAAAGAACTGCGGCCCGCGGCCGCAGTCCCAGTTTATGCAGAGGTTTCCATATTTATGCGTCCACATGCGCGACACAGAGGCCCGGGAGCGGCCCCGGGGTGTCCGGCGTCCAATCCCTATCATACACAGCGCGCTTTCCAGCCGCCCGGCCCCGGCTTCTCAGGCAAACACCGCCTGCACCAAGAACATATACAGCGCCGTGCCGCCCGCGATGGACAGCAGCACATTGCCCTTCCACCTGTGGAGGGCCGCCACCGCCAGTATTGCGATCAGCTCCGGCGCGCCGTGGGCGCCGGAGAGCCAGGTCACGTCCTTCAGGCAGTATACCACCAGCAATCCCATGCAGGCCGGAGGCAGCACATGTCCCAGATACGTCACGACGGCGGGCGGCTTCTTGTGCTCCGGAAACAGCCAGAAGGGCAGCCAGCGGGTCAGTTGGGTGCCTGCGGCCACCGCCAGGATCATTCCCAGCGTTTGGACCGGCGTCAGGTACATAAGCGCTTCCTCCCTCCCAGCAGCGCCGCCAGCACCAGGGCCATGGCGGGGATGACCAGCCTGTCCGGCCCGAGCACCGCCAGGCTCACGGCGGCACAGGCAAGGCCGATGACGCCGGCGGGGCGGTTCTCCCGCTTCTTCCACTGCTCCAGAAACAGCACCACGAACAGCGCCGTCAGGGCAAAGTCCATCCCGGTGGTGTCGAAGATGAGCAGGCTCCCCAGAAGGCCCCCCAGGGCCGTGGCCGCCACCCAGTATACATAGTCCAGCAGGGAGATCCAAAAATAGAAATCCCGCCGCGCCACGCCTACAGGCGGCTCCAGCGTGGACACCAGGGAAAAGGTCTCGTCGCTGAGGACATAGATCAAAAACGGCCGGAGCTTCCCCAGACCCTTGTACTTGTCCAGCATGGCAAGGCCGTAAAACATGTGCCGGGCGTTCACCATCACCGCCAGCAAAAACGCCTGCAGCGGGTCAAAGACCGTCACCAGCAGGGTGATGGCCACATACTGCATGCTGCCGCCAAAGCCGATGGCGCTCATCAGCGTGGACCACAGCGGGCCGTAGCCGTTGGCTGCCATCAGCAGGCCGTAGGCCATCCCCAGGCACAGATACCCCGTCAGCACGGGAACGGTGGCGGGAAAGGCCGCCCGCAGGGCCGCACTTCCCGCAGGATGATATTTGATGTTTTCCAGCCGCTCCATCGCGTCCGCCCTCCGGCCCTCCATTTTCCCACTTCTCCAGTTGGTTTCTATAGAATACGCCTGAAATTAGGTTTTGTCAAGAGAGGGGCCGCGCCCTCCGGCGCGGCCCCTTTGGGCGTTACATCTTCTCCGGCGCGTCCACGCCGATGAGCCTGAGGCCGTTTTTCAGCACCACCCGGGTGTCGTCCGCCAGCTTCAGCCGGGCCGCCTGCACTGCGGGCTCCTCGCCCTTGATGCGGCAGGCGTTGTAGAAGCGGTGGAAGCAGGCCGCCAGCTCCTGGAGGTAGCGGTTGATGTGGCTGGGGTCGTAATCCCGGGCCGCCAGCTTGATCTCCTCGCAGAACTGGGCCAACTGCTTGACAAGGGCCTTCTCCGTCTCGCCGGAGAGCAGCGCCATGTCCACATCGGCCTGGGCCGGGACGGAGGTGCCCTCCTCCGCCAGCGTCCGCAGCAGGGAGCAGATGCGGGCGTGGGCGTACTCCACATAATAGATGGGGTTCTCGGAATCCTCCCGGACGGCAAGGCCCAGGTCGAATTCCATCTGGGTGTCGGGCTTGGCGTTGAAGTACCACCGGGCGGCGTCCACGCTGACCTCGTCCAGCAGGTCGCTCAAGCTGATGGCCTTGCCGGTGCGCTTGGACATGCGCACCACCTCACCGTCCCGCAGCAGCTTGACAAGCTGCATCAGCACGATGTCCAGCCGCTCGCTGCCATTCAGGCCCAGGGCGTCCAGGGCCCCCTTCAGCCGGGCCACATGGCCGTGGTGGTCGGCGCCCCAGACGTTGATGACCTTGTCGAAGCCCCGCACCGCGAACTTGTTGCGGTGATAGGCGATGTCAGCGGCAAAATAGGTGTAGAATCCGTTGGCCCGGCGCAGCACGTCGTCCTTCAGGTCCAGCTTCTCGATGTCTTTCTCCTTTTTGCCCGCTTTTAGAAGGTTCTGGCGCATGATCTCGGCGGTCTTCAGCCACAGGGCGCCGTCCTTCTCATAGGTCCAGCCCTTTTCGGTCAGTATGTCCACGGTCTCGGCGACATACCCGCTCTCGTGGAGGGTGGACTCGTAAAACCAGTTGTCGTACTCGATCTTGTACCGCTGGAGATCCGTCTTCATCTTGGGCAGATTGACGGACAGGCCGAACTGGGCCAGCGTCTCCTGCCGCTCAGCGGCGGGGACGTTCAGGAGCTTGTCCCCGTTGGCGTCATAATACGCCTGGGCCAGTTCCCGGATGTCGCCGCCCTGATAGCCGTCCTCCGGGAAGGGCACGTTTTCCTCGCCATGGATGATCTGGAGGTAGCGGGCCTCGATGGAGTGGGCGAACTTATCGATCTGGTGGCCGGCGTCGTTGACGTAGAACTCCCTCGTCACGCCGGCGCCGCAGGCTTCCAGCACGGCGGCCAGGGTGTCGCCCAGGACGCCGCCCCGGGCGTTGCCCATGTGCATGGGGCCGGTGGGGTTGGCGGAGACGAACTCCACCATGTATTTCCTGCCGGCGAGGCCGTCGTTGGTGCCGTAATCCGCGCCCTCGCTCTCCACGGCGGCGCAGACGCCGGTATACCAGCTGTCGTTCAGGCGGAAGTTCAAAAAGCCGGGGCCGGCGATCTCGGCGGAGGCGAAATAGGTGCCCTCCAGGTCCATGTGGTCCAGCAGGGCCTGGGCAATGCTCCGGGGCGGCTGGCGCAGGGCCTTGGAGCACGCCAGGGCAAAGGTGGTGGTAAAGTCGCCGTTGGCGGTGTCCTTGGGAATCTCCACCGGGGCGGTCTTCACCTCCGCCGCGGGGAGGGTGCCGTCGCTTACTGCGGCCTGATAGGCGTTCATCGCCAGGGACGCCGCCTGGTCTTTCGCGCTTTGGATCATGTTGATCATATCTTCATAACCTCTTCTGTTAAAGTATATGATGGGGGGATGGGGCGCGGGCCGATGTGGGTATCGGCCCCTGCTGCAACCGTCGGCGGCACACATGGGCTTGTGCAGGGGCGGATGCCCGCATCCGCCTGGGCGCCGTTTGCAGCGCCTGCCAAACGATCGTTAATGCTTCCGCTTCACCCGGATCTTGAAGCAGTTCCGCCCCGTTACGGTGTGCTCCACGGCGATGGAGTACTTGATCTCCATCACCCCACCCCGCTCGGTCAGGTTGTGCTTCAAACGGCTGGTCTGAATGTCCACCGTCAGTTCTCCGAAGGGGGTCTCGTACAGCGACGTGTGCTGCCGCCCCTCCTCAAAGATCATCTGGGAGTTCACCGAACCGCTGCGGGTCAGGATGACCCGGGGACCCTTCACTTCAAAGGCCGTGGTGGTGCCCTCCATGCCCGTCAGCTCCGTCTCCTGATAGCTGAGCACCATGCCGTCCTCCGTCAAGGTCATGGCGCCCTCCGTCATCAGCTCCGTGGCGTCGGGGTCTATGCCGTCAAAATACTGCTCGCCCCGGATGGACAGCAGGACCGGCAGCTTTTCCCGTTCAATACTGGTCAATGTCGATCCTCCGTGCCGCGTGGTGCAGGTCCTCCCGCAGAAACACCGACGCGATGCGTTCAAAGTCCTCCGGCCGGTCGCTGACGTAAAACTCCGCCTCGCCCCGGCGGTCCTCGTCCGCCCGGAGCCCGCCGGCCTTCAGCAGCCGCTTCAGCTCAAAGGCGGATTCCTCCCCGGCGGAGACCAGGGCCACCTCCGGCCCCATGATGTCGGCCACGATGTCCGTCAGCAGCGGATAGTGGGTGCAGCCCAGGATCAGGGTATCGATGCCGGCGGCCTTCAGGGGCTCCAGATACTCCCGGGCCACCGTCTCAATGACCACGTCCCCCCGCTCCGTGCGGCCGTTTTCCACCAGCGGCACAAACAGCGGGCAGGGCCTGCCGACCACCTCCACGTCCGGGTCCAGCCGCCGGAGCGCGGCCTCGTAGGCCCCGGAGCGGATGGAGGCCAGGGTGGCGATGATACCCACCTTTTTGGCCCTTGTTACCAGCAGGGCGCGGCGGCAGGTGGGCTCCACCACGCCCACGATGGGCAGGTCGTTTTCCGCCTGGAGAACGTCCAGCGACGTGGTGGACACGGTGCCGCAGGCGATGACGATGGCCTTCAGGTCAAAGGACCGCAGAAAGCGCACGTCCTGCCGGGCGTATTTCAAAATGGTCTCCCTGGCCCGGCCGCCGTAGGGCACCCGGGCGGTGTCGCCGAAGTAGATGAGGTTTTCCTCCGGCAGGATCTGCCGGAGCGAGCGCACCGCCGTCAGGCCGCCGAGGCCCGAGTCGAATACGCCGATAGGCCGCATATCCATATTTGTTCCATGCTCCTCACAAAATTCCGGGCGGGGCCGGCTTGGCATCATCCCGCCAAGTCTGCCGATACCTGTTCCGCTGGGCCGGGGCTGGCTTGGCATCATCCCGCCAAGTCTGCCGAGGCCCGTTCCGCTGGGCCGGGGCTGCCCCCCGGCGCACATCTGCGTTATCGGGTTATATATTATACTATGAGAAGTATCCTGCCGCAAGACAGATTTTAGTCTTTTTGCCCGGTTTTTTATATAGAATTTTGCACGCGGCTTTGATATAATAGCGTCGTATAAACTGTCTGGGAGGTGCGCCCAATTGAAGATCGAGCTGACGGAGCAGCAGTACCGCTATCTGCTGGACCTTGTGTACATAGGAAACTGGGTGATGAACTCCACCCGGGAAAATGACCGCATTCAGGAGTATGACCAGGTGGAGAGCCTGGTATTCTCCCACTGTCTCCGGCACAGGATGAGCAAGCTGGTGGAGCTGTACCGGGGCGAACTGATCCCCTCCCGGGCCTTTGCCGACGGCGGCATCCACGAGGCCATTGAGAATTACGAGGACGTGGTGTTCTACGAGATCCTGGCGGAGGAGCTGGCCCTGCGGGACATGGACGGCGAGCCCCTGACCCGGGAGAACTACGGTGCCCTGATGGACCGCATCGACGCCTACCTCTCCGAATTCGACGAGCACGGCACCGACAACATCTCTGTAGACTTGGACGAATAAGCGCACGGGAGCGCACCGCGTCTCCTGTTTTGAGGGAATTTGAGGAAAAGAAAAGGAGATATGACATGGCCGAGCAATCGAAGGTCTACTTTGCGGACTTCCGCTGTCCCAGCTGGCGGGAGAACCTGCCCCAGAAGCTGGCCCGCCTGATGATGACTGCGGGCTTTGGCGATATCGACATGGAGGGCAAATTCGTCGCCATCAAGATGCACTTCGGCGAGCCGGGGAACCTGGCCTATCTGCGGCCCAACTGGGCAAAGGTGGTGGCGGACCTGGTGAAAGCCCAGGGCGGCAAGCCTTTTCTGACGGACTGCAACACGCTGTACATCGGCGGGCGGAAGAACGCCCTGGACCACATCGAGTCCGCCTATGTCAACGGCTTCACCCCTTACTCCACCGGCTGCCACATCCTTATCGCCGACGGCCTGAAGGGCAACGACGAGGTGGAGGTCCCCGTGGAGGGCGGCGAGTATGTGAAGGCCGCCAAGATCGGCCGGGCCGTGATGGACGCCGACGTGTTCATCTCCCTGACCCACTTCAAGGGCCACGAGCAGGCCGGCATGGGCGGCACGCTGAAAAACATCGGCATGGGCTGCGGCAGCCGCGCGGGAAAGATGGAGCAGCACAACTCCGGCAAGCCCTTTGTCAAGCAGAAGAAGTGCATCGGCTGCCGGGCCTGCGCCAGAATCTGCGCCCACGGCGCGCCCCAGTTCGGCCCGGACGGCAAGGCCGCCATCGACACCAGCAAGTGTGTGGGCTGCGCCCGGTGCCTGGCGGTGTGCCCCAAGGACGCCATCCAGTGCCTGTATGACGAAGCCCCTGCCATTTTGAACAAGAAGATTGCAGAGTACACCAAGGCCGTGGTGGACGGACGCCCCTGCTTCCATGTGTCCCTGGTGCTGGACGTGTCTCCCAACTGCGACTGCCACGGGGAAAACGACGTGCCCATCGTCCCCAACGTGGGCATGTTCGCCTCCTTCGACCCGGTGGCCCTGGACCAGGCCTGCGCCGACGCGGTGCTTGCCCAGACCGCCGTGCCCGGCTCCGTGCTGTTTGACAAGGAGTGCGCCTGCAACGAGGGCGACTTCTTCAAAAAGGCCCACCCGGACACCGAGTGGGAGGTCTGCCTGGAGCACGCGGAAAAGCTGGGCCTGGGCAGCCGGAGCTATGAGCTGGTCAAAATCTGAGGAGCATACAAAAATAAAAACGGAGGACTTTCAAAGAAAGTCCTCCGTTTTGCATATACTTAGGCAAACAGCGCGTTAAAAGCCGTCACCACGCCGTCGGCCCCGTCGCTCAGGGCCACCAGCATCACGAAATTACCGTTGGAAACGATGCGGGAGCCGTTTTTCCAGCCCTCAATGGTCTGGGGATACCAGGCCCCGCCGGGATTTTCATCGTCGCCCACCTGGTAATCCACGCGGGCCTGGAAGATGTCCTGCACCTTCTGCACATCGTCGGCGCTCCGCACCTCTACCAGGGCGATCTCTCCCACAGCGGCGGAGATCATGGCGGTGTACACCGCGCACTGGTTGGTGCTGATGTCGGAGAGGCCGGGATAAAACGCGTCCAAGACCTCTCCTTCCGCCTGCATCATGGCGGGCCAGTCCTCACCGGCGGACAGGGTGTCGTAGAAAGCCGTCAGGTCTGCCGTGGGGGCGGGCTTGCTCTGGCTGTCCGCCGGTTTCTGGGCGGGAAGCTCCTCAGGCTTTTGCACCGGCTTGGACTCCGGCTTCTGAGCGGTGTCGGCGGGCAGATTGCCGCCCTCCGGCTGCTCCGCCGGGTCGGCGGGGTGGGTGCCGGTCTCCGGCTGCTCCTCCTGCTCCGGCTCGTCACGGTCCGCCGCGTCTGCTGCAGAGGCGTCCTCCCCGTCCTCCGGCTCCTCCGTATCGGTGCTCTGCCCGGGCTCCGCCGTTTCAATATTCCCGTTCGGCATCTCTCCCTCCGTGGGATCCTGTTTGCCGCCGCAGGCGGTCAGCGCCGCCGTCACAGCCAGGGCCAGCAGTAGTGCCAGCAGTCTTTTTTTCATGATCTGTCTCTCCTTTTCGTGCAATTTCCAGAGCGCCTATCCGTGCGCTCCCCGGTTTCCCTCTTTCAGACGGATGGCGCGCCCAAAAAGTTCCCCTTGCTTTTTAAAATTCATCTGTCCTCTTGCCGCGGACACCCCCGTGCCCGCCGCCGGTGTCCGGGCCGCCCCACCCGATCCCCAAACATCTTTTCTATTTTTATTCATTTTTTACAACATTGACATTTATTTCAAAAACATATATAATGCAAATAGCATAAATATAAGAAGATCAGGCGGATTTTGATGCCGCTTCTTTCTCGGACTGTCTCTCGTTCGCGGACAAATATTGCAAGGCAAAAGGAGGTCTTCCATGAACCGCAGGCACAAAGACATCTTTGTGATCGGCTTCGCCCTGTTTTCCATGTTTTTCGGGGCGGGCAACGTGATCTTCCCTCCCTATCTGGGTCTGAGCTGCGGCTCCCAGTGGTTTCTGGGCTTTCTCTGCTATTATGTGGCAGACATCGGCCTGGCCCTTCTGGCGCTGTTTGCCGTTCTGCGCGGCGGCGGCTCCGACGGCGTCATTGGCCGGGTGGGGCGGCTGCCCTCCACGCTGCTGATGAGCGCCATCGTGCTGTGCATCGGTCCCATGCTGGCCATTCCCAGAACGGCGGCCACCACCTATGAGATGTCCCTGGCCCCTCTGGTCGCCGGGTTCAGTCCCGTTCTGTTTTCCGCACTGTTCTTCGCGCTGATCCTGCTGCTGTGCCTGCGGGAGTCCGCTGTGGTGGACATCGTGGGCAAGGTGCTGACCCCGGCGCTGCTCATCGGCCTTTTGATTTTGATTATCAAGGGTGTGGTGGATCCCATCGGCCCGGTGCCCGACCGGGTGCTGGTGGACAATGTGCCCTTTACCGGCATTGAGGCCGGCTATCAGACCATGGACGTGCTGGCGGCCATGGTGTTCGGCATTATCGTGCTGAAAAGCGCCCGGGACAAGGGCCATACCGACCCCAAGGACCAGTTCCGCGTGGTGGCAGGGGCGGGCATCGTGGCGGGCACGGCGCTGCTGGTGGTGTATCTGGGGCTGACATATCTGGGCGTGACCACCTCGGTCTTCTTTGACCTTACGGTTTTGCGCACGTTCCTGGTGGTGTCCATTGTACGGAACCTGATGGGCTTTTCGGGCGTCATTCTGTTCTCCGTCGTGGTAGCCCTGGCCTGCATCACCACCGCCGTGGCCCTGGTCTGCTCCGCCGCCTCCTATTTCTCCAAGCTCTCCGGGGGCCGCGTCTCCTACGCCTGTCTGGTGATCGTCATCTGCGTGTTCAGCGCCGTGACCTCCAATTTCGGCCTGGATCAGATCGTCTCCATCGCCGCGCCCATCCTGAACATCGTCTACCCCCCCACCCTGGTCCTGATCGTCCTGGCGTTCTTCGGCAGGCGCATCCGGTCCGACTGGGTGTTCCGCATGGCGGCTCTGGGCGCTCTGATTTTCAGCGTCCTGACGGTGGCTGCGGACTTCGGCGCACCCCTGGGCTTTTTGAAGCACCTCCCCCTGGCCGCCATGGGCTTCGGCTGGGTAGTTCCCGCCATCGCCTGCGGATTGCTGGGCGCCCTGATCGGCCGGGCGGCCCGGGCCCAAGCCTGATCCTGTGCCCGCATCTCCAAAAACACATTGGCTGAAACCCCGCACGATTTCACTTAACCCGCCGCAGAGACCGCTTTTGCCCGTGGTGCAAAAGCGCGGGAAAACGACAAAAAAGAGAGACATGCAGCAGCGTGTCTCTCTTTTTATGTCAAAGCGGCAAGCTTACTATTTTTACATCCTCGTTCCCCAACCGCGAACCCAGCGAAGCGGATCGCGGTTGGAAGCGAAGAAAAACTCTAAGGCAGTAAAAATATTATCAAACGTTGCAGTCATGAAGGGAGAGGGTGTGTGCTGGGAAACCGCAGGGTTTCCCAGCACGATTTAAATCAGCCCGCCGCAGTACCCACAAGGGGTACGCCGCAGGTACCGTCAAGAATTATGCGCAAAATAGTTTGCAGGCTCTGGCAGAATGAGGTC
>JAUNGH010000073.1 GCA_030524605.1 Oscillospiraceae bacterium
GCTTCTGCGGCTGGGTGTGGGAGTCTTGCTACGTCTCCCTCCGGCAGCGCCGGTGGGTGAACCGGGGCTTTCTGCAGGGCCCCCTGCTGCCCATCTACGGCTCCGGAGCCATCATCATCCTGTTCGCCACGCTGCCGGTGGCAGGAAGCCTGCCCCTGATCTGGCTGCTTGGCATGCTGGCCGCCACGGCGCTGGAATATGTGGTGGGGGACGCCATGGAGCGGATCTTCAAGGTCCGCTATTGGGACTACTCCAACCAGCGGTTCAACCTGAACGGGCACATCTGCCTGACCAGCTCCATCGCCTGGGGCTTTTTCTCCATTCTGCTGGTGCGGTGCATCCACCCGCCCATCGGGCGGCTGCTGGCGGACGTGCCGTCCTGGCTGGTGGACCCGCTGGCGCTGATCCTGACCGCCGCCTTTACGGTGGATGCGGTCCGCTCCGTCCAGGCCGCCCTGGACCTGCGGGAGGCCCTCGCCAGACTCACGGAGGAGAACGAGGACCTGCGCCGCCTTGCCAAGCGGGCCGAGGTGGCCGCCGCCTTTGCCGAGGACGACCTGCGCCGCTTCCGGGAGCGGACGGAGGTGGAGAAGCTGCTGCTCCAGGAGCGCATCGAGGCCGAGCTGCGGGAGCAGCGCCAAGCCCGTGAGGCGCGGAAGCTCCGCCGGCGGGAGGCGCTGGAGGAGTCCCTCCGCCGGCGCACCGAGATCAAGCTGGACATGCTGGGCGCCATCTCCGAGGCGCTGGAGACCTGCCGGGAGCATCTGGAGGACATTCCCGACCTGACGGCCGAGGCCCTGGAGGAACGCCGCGCCGACCTGACCGAGGCCATCCAGCGGGTCCGGGACCGGGAGGCCGCCGTCCGCGCCCGCACCGCCAAGACCTATCAGAAGTCCCTGCGCATCCTGCAGGGCAACCCCTCCGCCATGGCGAAGGGCTTTGAGGAGGCTATGGACACCCTGCGGAAGCTGGGGGGGCGGAAGTAAACGCAAAAAGAGACGCCCTGCGGCGTCTCTTTTTTCATGCGATTCCCACGGCGGCCAGAGCAGGATATCCTTGATTTTTTCCTCGGTTTCATGTCAGACTCCCGTCAGGTCAAAATCCGGCGTATACTCCTCCCTGGCGGATGTGCGCTCCTGGGTGTAGCCGTCCGTGATGCCGCAGTTCTCCATATACTCCACCGCCGCCCGGTACTCCGCTCGGGTCACATGGCGGGCGAGGTTCCCCTCAGCCCCCGGCTGGGGGGTGTACTGGCTCATGAGGGAGAACAGCACGTCGCCGGGGCGGAAGGCCGCCGCCACCCAGTCGATGACGCGCCGGGTGTTCTCCAGCTCTCCCGGCAGGAGCAGATGCCGGATCAGGACGCCGCCCTTCAGCAGACCGCCCTCCATGCGGTAGGGCCCCGTCTGGCGGAACATCTCCAGAATCGCCGTCCCGGCCCATTCAAAATAGTCCTCCGCCGCCGAGTATTTCTTCGCCGGGCCCGGCAGGGCGTATTTCAGGTCGGGCAGGTACACCTGCACCTTCCCCTCCAGCAGCCGCAGGGTCGACCGCTTTTCATACCCGCCGCAGTTCCACACCACCGGCACCGGCCAAGGCTTGTCTCCCAATGCCTCCAGAATCGCCGGGACGAAGTGGGTGGGCGTTACCAAATCCAGGCAGGCCGCGCCTCCGGCGATCAGCTCTTCAAAAATCTCCCGCAGGCGGGCGGCGGTGACGGGCTTTCCAAAGCCCTCCTGGGAGATGACGCCGTTCTGGCAGAAGCGGCACCGCAGGTTGCAGCCGGAAAAAAACACCGTGCCCGCTCCGTGATCGCCCGCCAGGCACGGCTCCTCCCACTGGTGGAGCATTGCCTTCGCCACCACCGGGGCGGATGGCATCCGGCACACGCCGCCGGCCTTTTCCGCCGTCCGCTCCGCGCCGCAGCTCCGGGGACACAGGGTGCAGATCATGTCCGTCCCGCCTCAAAATCCGGGCCCAGGTCGCCGGCCATCCAGTGGCGGCGGCAAAGGCCGATGTACTGGTCGTTGGCCCCCAGCACCACCTGCTCGCCCTCCTTCAGCACCCTGCCGCCGCTGTCGAACCGGGCGTTGAACATGGCCTTTTTGCCGCACCAGCAGATGGTCTTGACCTCCTCCAGCTTGTCCGCCATCACAAGCAAAGCCTCGCTGCCGGGAAACAGGTCCCCCTTGAAGTCCGCCCGCAGGCCGTAGCAGATCACCGGGATCTCCAGCACGTCCACCAGATAGACCAGGTGCATCACCTCGTCCTTTGTCAAAAACTGGGCCTCGTCCACAATGATGCAGGCGTTTTGCTGCAATTCCATGATGGTAAGCTTTTGCAGCTCGTCAAAGTAGATGCAGGGGTAGGTCAGCCCGATGCGGGAGGCCACCATGTGATCCCCGTCCCGGGTATCCAGCCGGGGCTTCACCAGCAGGGTCTGCTGGCCCCGCTCCTCATAGTTGAACCGCACCATCAGGGCGTTGGCCGTCTTGCTGGAGCCCATGGCTCCGTATTTGAAATAGAGTTGTGCCATTATATGTCGCTCTCCTTGGGTTTCTTTTGCAGCGTCTGGTATTGCTTCTCCAGCGCTTCCTCAAACTCTTTGCCGGAAGGGGTCTCCGGGATATCCACCGCCAGCCTGCGGCAGCCGGCGCAGTACCAGGCGATCTGGTAGGCGGCCAGCCCTCCCTCGGTATCCACCCGAAAGGCGCCCTCCACCATGGCAATGCTGACCCATTTGGCCCAGCCGTCGGGACGGCCCGGCGCCCACCAGATGCCCCGGCTGCCCATGAGAGAGCCCGTCTCCATCTCCTTCCCGCACCAGGGACAGGGGATGGGCGGCGGGACACGCTCCGCTTTCTTCTGTTTCCGGGCCTCGTTCCAATCCCTGAGTTCTTCCAGGAGCCCCGGAGCCGCTTCCCCGGACTCCGCTTTCTCCTCCGCCGGGGGACGCCGCCGTTTACTGGGGTCAATGTCCCACGGATCCTCGCTCTTTTTCCAGAAGGGCATCGTCATTCCTCCTCACTGTCATCACCGCCCCGGATGTGGCCCAGGAAGGTCTCCCCCGACCGCCGGGGCAGGAAGGAGATGGGCTCCGGGGTCTCCCTGCCGTGATGGTAACACCACAGCCAGCGCAGGCACCAGAACAGCTTCCGCAGCAGCAGAAGGAGCAGCACGGTTAAAAACAGGCTGATGAGCTTCATGTCACTTCCCGTCCTCGTCCACTTCTTCGTAGTCCACCGTGTACACCGGGCCGTCGAACTCCGGCTCCCCGGGCTTCTCCCGCCGGGGCTGTCCGGCCCCGCCGTTCCGGCTCCGGCGGTACAGCGTCACCAGCAGCGCGATAACCGCGATGGGCACCGCCAGCCGCAGGGCCAGCATCAAAAGTCCGAACAGCAGCCGGAAAATCCCCAGCGGCAGTCCCACCAGCAATCCCATATGGTTCTCCTTGTATTATAGAGTAGTAGTTTTTAGAGCCCCTCTCCAAGGGCTGTGCTACACTGTAAGGGATGCTGTGGATCGGTATATTTCTCCTACCACACGACGGTTCGTGAAAGGCTCCAACCACAGCCCTTTACAGTATTGTTAATCAGTTAGATACCGCCAGACGGTTTATGTGGAACAAGGTTACAAGAGTAAAGTGTCCTGTGGAACCGGCATCAAATAAACATACCGGAGGTATCATCATGATTTGTGTGGGTATTGACGTTGCTAAGGATAAGCACGACTGCTTTGTCCTCAGTTCGGAAGGTAAAATTCTGGCCGATGTATTCACCATTCCAAACAACGCAGAAGGTTTTGACAACCTTCTACAAACCATTTGTCGCTGTGTCCATCCGGAAGAAAAAATAAAAGTAGGGCTTGAGGCAACCGGACATTACAGTTACAACATTCTCGGATTTCTGCTTGACAAAGGTCTGGCCACCTACGTCATCAATCCACTGCACACCAACCTTTACCGAAAAAGCCTTAGTCTCCGCAAAAAGAAGACAGACCGTGTCGATGCGCGAACTATTGCAACTATGCTCATGTCTGATGTGGACCTCAAGTCCTACACAGACACAGCATACCACAACGAAGAACTAAAATCACTCACAAGATACAGATTTGACAAGGTACGTGAGAGGGCCAAACTGAAACAGTCCGTTTCCAGGTTGATCACGATTCTGTTCCCGGAATTGGAAAAGCTGGTTCCAACACTTCACATGGCATCTGTTTATGCCATTCTCAGTGAGTTTCCGAGTGCCAAGCAGATAGCTGACGCTCATCTAACACATCTTAAATCACTCCTAAACGATGCTTCCAAAGGCCATTATGGGCGAGATATGGCAGTGGAAGTCCGGGATGCCGCCAGGTGCTCTGTTGGCTCTGTCATGCCTGCCAAGTCGCTGGAGTTGCAGCACACCATCCGTCTGATTCGGGAGTTGGATGCTGAGATTGAAGACATTGAGGCTGCTATCCGGGCTACAATGGAAGAAATACAATCTCCCATTACAACCATTCCGGGTATTGGCGTTCGCATGGGCGCTATGATTTTGGCTGAAATCGGTGACTTCTCACGTTTTGACTCGCCAGACAAGATTCTTGCCTATGCTGGCATGTCGCCATCCACCTACCAATCGGGAAAACTCTCGTTGTCTGGAACATACTCCCATATGGAAAAGCGGGGTTCCAGATATTTGCGCTATGCTCTTTACAACGCAACTAAATATGTTTGCCTTTGGGATCCGACCTTTGCGGCCTATCTGGCGAAAAAACGCGCTGAAGGAAAACACTACAATGTTGCTATCTCCCACGCCGCCAAGAAATTAGTCCGATTGATTTACGCTATGGAGAAATCCCGGCAACCCTATAACAGCGCTGTGTAATCTTTTCGCTCTCATAAGCTCAGTTAGGCGTCCAAACGGACGTCAGCTTTGCTATTCCCTTTTTTGAACCATCTGTAATTTTACGCCAATCCACCTTTTTAGGCTTGACATCTAATAGTTAGTCTTTCACATCCTTGCCGCGCGGGGTGCGGAACCGGCCCCCAGGCGGCGGACGGGTCAAATCCGGGCCGCCCTCCGATTCCGGACGCCTACTTCCTCATTCCTAATTCTTCCGCCGCCTCGGCGTAGTACCGTGCAAACGCCGAGGGCACCGCGTGCGCTTCCAGTTCCTCTGCATCCACCCACTTGAATGCCGCCGGGCCGTCCCCGGCCACCTCCAGCGTGTAGCCCGTCATGCGCCACTCCACATGGGTGAAGATGTGCTTTGCCGCCAGCTTGTTTTTCCACGCCTTCGGCTCCAGCCCCCAGGCTGCCACCTGCGCCGGGGCGGTCTCCTCGGTCAAGGCGCCCTCCACGTTGGGAAACTCCCACAGCCCCGCCAGCAATCCTGTGTTAGGGCGCTTCCGCAGGGCCACCTTGCCGTCCCGCCGGAACAGGAACACCGTCTTCTCCTCCACCCGCCGGGCCTTTTTCGGTGCCTTCACCGGCAGCGTCTGCGCCGTGCCCCGGAGGCGGCCCAGGCAGAAGTCCCCGGCGGGGCACAGCCCACACTTCGGCGGGCCGTTGGGGACGCAGACGGTGGCCCCCAGCTCCATGGTGGCCTGGTTGAAGACGCGGATGTCCGCGTCTCCCTCCGGCATGACGGCCTGCACCTGCTCGCGGACAGCCTTCTTTGTTTTGGGGTCCAGGATGTCGTCATGGCAGTCAGTCAGGCGGGTCACCACCCGCAGGACGTTGCCGTCCACCGCCGCCTCCCGCCGCCCGAAGGCCGCCGAGGCGATGGCGCCGGCGGTGTAGTCCCCGATGCCGGGGAGCTCCAGCAGGCCCGCGCAGGTGTCCGGAAAGGCCCCCCGCTCCGCCACGATTTGGGCCGCCCGCTGGAGATTCCGTGCGCGGCTGTAGTACCCCAGGCCCTCCCACAGCTTCATCAGCCGCTCCGTGGGGGCGGCGGCCAGGGCCTCCACCGTGGGGAATGCCTCCAGAAAGCGGGCATAATAGCCCAGGACCGCCGCCACCCGGGTCTGCTGGAGCATGATCTCCGACACCCAGATGCGGTACGGATCCGCCGTCCGCCGCCAGGGCAGGTCCCTGGCATTCTCCCGGTACCAGGCCAGCAGCGGCCCTGGCAGGCGGGAGAGCACATTTTCAGTTGTCAGCTCTTGTCGTTCCATGCTATTATCATACCACACGGCAGGGCCTCTTCCCACCCCTTCCGAAATTTTTTTAAAAAATCCCTTGACCTTCCCCTTGCTGGAAGGTATACGATAACCCCAGAAACGGAGGGAAACGCTTGAAGATCAACGAAGTGGAAACCCTGGTGGGCATCACAAAAAAGAACATCCGCTTCTACGAGGCCGAGGGCCTGCTGACGCCACGGCGCAACAGCGAGAACGGCTATCGGGACTACGGCGAGGCGGAGGTGGAGACCCTGCGGCGGATCAAGCTGCTGCGGAAGCTGGGCGTGCCTCTGGAGGAGATCCGCAAAATGCAGAGCGGCGCCCACACCGTGGGGGACGGCATGCGCCGCCACCTCATCACCCTGGAGCGGGACCGGGAGAACCTGGAGCAGTCCATCCGCCTGTGCGGCGAGCTGACCGTCTGCCGGGAGCGGCTGGGCGACCTGGACGCTGGGGCAGTTCTGGATAGGATGGAGACCCTGGAGCAGTCCGGCGCGGCCTTTCCGGATAAGCAGCGGCAGGACATCCGGGTGCGGTACGTGGCCCCGGTAACGGTGGCGGTGCTGACGGTGCTGCTGATGGGCGGCATCGCGGGCCTCATCATCTGGGGCTTTACCATCGACGCCGCCGACGCCCCGCCCCTGGGGGTGGTGCTGGTGATTCTGGCCCTGCCGCTGCTGGTTATCGGCGGGGTGCTGCTGGCCCTGTTCCAGCGGATCCGGGAGATCGGGAAAGGAGAGATCGACGATGCAAGACAATTCTGACAGACGGAGGAAGCGGGCGGCCCCGCTGGCCTGCGCCGCCTTAGCGGTGGCCTTTTTGGGGCTGTTCCTGGCGGCGCTGCTGTTCCTGCTGCCGGACGCCGGCGGGGAGATATCCGTTTTCATCATCCTGGCGCTGTACGCCGCGGTGGTCCTGGCCATGATCGCGGGCATCCTGCTGGCCCTGCGCCAGCGCCTGCGGGAGATTGAGGGAGGTGAGGAAGAGGATGCCCGAAAGTATTGAAGCCCGCCGTGCCCGGCGCAAGCGGGAGGCGGTGCGGGGCGTGGTGCTGTTCGGCCTGCTGCAGCTGGCCTGTGTCGTGTGCTTCGTCTCGCTGTGCTTCATCCCGGACCTGCCGGGGTGGACCGTGGCGCTGTTCGCGGCGCTGGCGGTGCTCTGCCTGCTCCCGCTGATGTTTTCCCTTGCGGCGCTGAAACAGAGATTTCGTGAAATTGAAGGAGGAGAATTAGATGCTGCTGCTGAATATTGACTATGTTCCCGGCAGGGAGCTGGAACCCCTGGGCCTGGTGAAAGGCACCGTGGTGCAGTCCAAAAACTTCGGAAAGGACTTTATGGCGGGCATGAAGACCCTGGTGGGCGGGGAGATCACCGGCTATACGGAGATGCTCATCGAGGCCCGCCAGATCGCCACCAAGCGCATGGTGGACGAGGCCGAGGCCCTGGGGGCCGACGCCGTCGTCAACGTCCGCTACGGCTCGTCCTCCCTGATGCAGGGGGCCGCCGAGGTCATCGTCTACGGCACGGCGGTGAAATTCCGGTGATGCGCGTCACATTTCTGGCCCACAGCGGCTTTCTGGTGGAGATGCCCTCCGTGACGCTGCTGTTCGACTGGTGGAAGGGGGAACTCCCGGCCCTGCGGCCGGGGGGCCCCCTGCTGGTGTTTGCCAGCCACCACCACGAGGACCACTTCAAGCCGGAGATTTTCATCCTGGACGACGGCCGGGAGGTGCGATTCCTGCTGGGGAAGGACGCCAGGCTGTCCCCCCGGAACCGGGCGCGGTGGGGCGTCTCCGACGCCACCGCCGCCAAGTGCGTCACCCTGGGCGGCGGCAGGCGGCTGGAGCCGGTGCCCGGCGTCACGGTGGAGACACTTCCCTCCACCGACGAGGGCGTGGCCTTCCTGGTGACGGCGGACGGGCGGACCGTCTTCCACGCCGGGGACCTGAACTGGTGGCACTGGACGGGGGAGGACGTCTCCTGGAATATGCAGATGGCCCTGCATTTTAAAGAGTACACCAAGCCTCTTCAGGGCCGCCATATCGACCTTGCCATGCTGCCTCTGGACCCCCGGCTGGGAGAGGACGGCTTCCTGGGCCCCCGGCACTTTCTGGAGCTGGCAAGCATCCGGCATTTCCTGCCTATGCACCAGTGGGAGGACTTCTCCTTTACAGACCGCTTCCTGGCAAAGTTCCCGGGCTTCGCCGCCCAGACCATTCCGGTGACGGCAAACGGCCAGGTCTTTGCCCTTGACATGGGCTGACCGGCCCTTTACAATAACCTGGAGGAGGGGATTTTCATGCAGATCGACGGCAATGAGCTGGCCATCCTCCAGAACGATCTGGACCGGGCGGGCCGCCGCGAGGAGGCCATGGCCATCAAGCAGGAGTTTTTAAAGCAGGTGCGGGAGAGCGGCGACCACTGCCCCTGTAAAGAAGCCTGCCCCCACCACGGCAACTGCTTCGAGTGCGTGACGCTGCACCGGGGCCACCGGGACCACCTGCCCATGTGCCTGTGGGACATGGTGAATGAGCGGCTTCACAAGCTGTCCCTCATGACCGAGGGCACACTGCGTACCTATGAAGAGGAACATCCCTGAAACAAGGTCCGCGGACATACCGTCCGCGGACCTTGTCTTATCCCATCACCACGCCGATGACCAAAAACGCCATGGTCAGCAGCAGGAAATACAGCATCAGCTTCCACACGTATTTGAGCCAGCGGTCATAGGGCACATGGCCCAGGGCCAGGGCGCCCATGACCACCGCCGCCGTGGGGGTGATGATGTTCACCAGGCCGGAGGCGGACTGGAACGCCGTCACCACCAGATCGCCGCCCACCCCCGCGAACCTGCCCAGGGGCGCCATGATGGGCACCGACAGCGTTGCAAGGCCGGAGGAGGACGGGATCAAAATCGTCAGCGGCAGGTAAATGAGATACACCAGCAGCACAAAGCTGACCGGCCCCGCCCCTGCCAGGGCGCTTTCGCCCCAGTGGAGCACCGTATCGGTGATGCTGCCGTCGTTCATCAGCACCGTGATGCCCCGGCTGACGCCGATGATGAACGCCACGCCCAGCAGGTCCGCGCAGCCCGCCACGAAGGTCTCCGCGATCTCGGCCTCCCCCATGCCGCCGATAAGGCCGATCACCACGCCCGCCGCCAGGAACAGGGCGGAGAGCTCGGGGAACCACCAGCCCAGCACCGGCAGGGGCAGGCCCATCTCGTCGAAGGGAATGACGCCGTAGATCATGATGAGGAACGTCAGGGTGAACACCGCCATGATGACCTTGCGCCGGGGGGTGAAGGGCACGGTCTCGTCCATGGCGGCGCGGATCTTCCCCGCGCCGACGCCCACCACGGAGCGGGTGGGATCCCGCTTTACCTTGGCGGCGTAGGCAGAGACGTACCAAATGGCCGCGCCCTCGAACACGATCCACTGGATGACCCGGAGCAGGATGCCCTCCCCCAGGGACACCCCGGCGAAGCCCGCCGCGATGCCCGTTGCAAAGGGGTTCACCGTGGAGCTGATGACCCCGGCGCCGGCTCCCAGCAAAATGACGGAGATGCCCACCACCGCGTCATACCCCGCCGCCAGAAAGACGGGGATCAGCAGCGGATAGAAGGCCATGGTCTCCTCCCACATGCCGTAGGTGGTGCCGCCCAGGCCGAACAGCAGCATCAAAATGGGGATGAGCCACTTCTCCCGCCCGCCCAGCAGGCGGATGACATTGCCCACGCCGGCGTCCACGGCGCCAGTTTTCATCACCACGCCCAGAAAGCCGCCCACCATCAGGATGAACACGCAGACGTCCACCGCGTCAAAAAAGCCGGAGAAGGCCGCCTTCAGCACGGCCCCCGCCCCCTGGGGCGTGGGCGTTACGGCGTGGTACGTCCCCGCCGCCGGTACGCCGTCGATATATTCATAGGCCCCCGCCGGGATCAGCCAGGTGGCCACGGCCACCAGGACGATCAGCAGGAACAGGATGGTGTACGCCGTGGGCATTCGGAATCTTGATTTTTCCAAAGGGTTTCCCCTCCTTATTTTCCGATAGTCGCCACCATAACGGCTTTGATGGAGTGCATCCGGTTCTCCGCTTCATCGAACACCACGGAGTGCTTGCCCCGGAACACCTCGTCGGTGACCTCCCGGATGTCCACGCCCTTGTCCTTCCACTCCTTGGCCAGCTTCGTCTCAAAGTCGTGGAAGGAAGGCAGGCAGTGCATATACAGCACGTTGGGGTTGCCGGTGGCCTCCAGCACCTCCTCCGTCACCCGGTAGGGAGACAGCAGCTCCGCCCGCTCGGGGATCAGGGCCTCCTCGCCCATGGAGGCCCAGATGTCGCCGTAGATGACGTC
>JAUNGH010000074.1 GCA_030524605.1 Oscillospiraceae bacterium
CCCGAGCTGACCACTTAAACCTGCCAGCTTGCGTTCACCCCGGAACAGGGGGCTGGCGCCGAAGGCGAAAGCCCCCTGTTTTTTTGTGTTCCCTGGAAAAAGGAGGCACCCATCATGAAACTGTCCCCGGCATTTCTGAAACAGGCCTGCGCCGTCCTCTGTCTGCTCTATATTCTCCTCTGCCCAGCCTCGTCTGTTTTTTTCATCCGCGCATTTTTCCGGAAGGGCATCGCCAATCTGTGCGGCAAGGTCTGGCTGGGCCTGACCGCACTGTTCTGCGCCGCGCAGCTTCTGCCAGTCCATGGCCTGGCGGCGCCTTTCCGCGCTCTGCGCCGCCGGGATCTGCTGCATCCAGTTTCCGGCGATCCTCTTCTGGCCGGGGCTGTCGGACGGCAGGCACACCTGCATCTGGTCTGCCGGCGGTGATGTTGTGGATGCTGTGCTCATCACGCCCCGCGGCGCCCTGTTCCATCTCGTGATCCTGCTGACCGGGGCGGCGATCCTCTATTGCCTTGGAGGCTGCCGCGCAAAACAAAACAGCCGTAGGGCGTCGCCCCTCGGCTGTTTCGCGCTTTATTCAACTTCCATATGTACCGACTCGTGAAACACCGGCTCCACCAGGCCGGGAATGTCCACGGCGTCGGTGAAGTGGAGGTCCTTCGTGTACTCCCGGATCAGGGAGATGATGTAGGGATGGGGCCGCTCGTCGGGACGGCGGGCCGCCACGCTGACCACCGCCGTCTTGGGCCGCAGGCCGTCCAGCAGCTTCCGGGTGGTGGAGGACAGCGACGCGTGGTGAGGCACCTTTAAGATATCGCAGGGGGCCAGCATGTCGTTGTTCCACACCACGGCATAGGCGTCGCCGCCCAGGACGATCTCCTTCCCGTGGTAATGCAGGCGCTGGCGGAGGCTGGAGATATTCATGCACTTGCCCCACTGCATCAGGTCATAGCGGTTCCGCTCGCCCCGGAAGGCGGCGTCGTAAACCGCCTTCTGCCGCTGGTACAGCGTGGGCTCGCCGCAGATGATGTCCATGGACAGATTGGCGGTCAGTTGGCAGAACTCCCGCTTATCGCCGGGCAGCTCCACAAACTCCCGGATGCGCCCCGGGTGCTCCCGCAGCATGCGGGCGTACATGTCCGCGCAGCGCATCACGTTCCGTGCCGCCTTGGGCAGACCGTTGTCGCCGTCCGGGTCCAGGCTGCCGCTGTCCGCCGGCGGGACATAGGTGCAGAGCAGCTTGTCCACCGTCACCGCGTCCAGCACCCGGCCCAGGCCGCCGATGTGATCCCGGTGAAAGTGGGTCAGCAGCAATATGTCCAAATGGGCGACGCCCTGCTTTTTCAAAAAGTCTCCGGCGTAGATCCGCTGAGACCGCAGGTCCAGCTCCACGGGATGATCGTCCCGGAGCAGGCTGTCGTGTCCGCAGTCCACCAGCATGGCGAATCGCTGTTCGCCGTTTTCCACTTCCCGGATCAGAGCGGAATCCCCGTTGCCTACGTTGATGAAGTCCAGCACCAGCATCCACATTCCCCCTGTCATGTTGTCGGTTTGTTGGTACTAAGATACCACAGTTCGTTGCACCTTGCAACGAAAAGCGCAGGCTCTTTCTGCCAAATTTTTGTCCTAATTTTTGACAATCCGCCAAATCAAAAACTCCCGCCCTCCGGGCGGGAGTTTTTGACTTATCACAGCTTCCGCAGCGCGTCCACCAGTGCGGTTTTGCTCTCCGTCTTCGCGTCCTTCATTTTGATGACGCGGGCGGGGCTGCCGGCTACCACGGCGTTTTCCGGCACGTCCTCAATAACCACGGCACCGGCGGCCACCACGGCGTTTTTGCCGATGCGGACGCCCTCGATGACCACGGCGTTGGCGCCGATCAGGACGCCGTCCTCCACGATGACGGGAGTGGCGGAGGCAGGCTCCACAACGCCCGCCAGCACCGCGCCGGCGCCGATGTGGCAGTGGTCGCCCACGGTGGCCCGGCCGCCCAGAACGGTGCCCATGTCGATCATGGTGCCCTTGCCGATAACCGCGCCGATGTTGATGACCGCGCCCATCATGATGACCGCGCCCTCGCCAATCGTGACCTTCTCCCGGATGATGGCGCCGGGCTCGATGCGGGCCTTGACGCCCTTCAGATCCAGCAGGGGCACACCGGAGTTCCGGCGGTCGTTCTCCACCACATAGTCGGCAATTTTATCCGCGCTGGCCTCCAGGATGGGGGCCAGTTCGCCCCAGTCGCCGAACACCGTGAAGCTGTTCCCGCCGCCGAAGACCTTGGCGGAGCCAAAGTCCACGGGGCCGGTGGTGTTGACGTACAGCTTCACCGGGGTCTTCTTCTCGGAATTTGCGATATAGTCGATGATCTCCTGTGCGTTCATAGTCACTCTCCATACGATGATTTTTGGGCTCTGCCCTGGATCCGCCGCCTTTCAAAAGGCGGGCGAAACTTTTATTCGCCGAACAGAATTTTTTGCAAATCGTAGACGCCGTTGGCCTTCCCCGGCAGCAGCCGGGCCATGTGCAGCGCGCCGTTGACGAATATCTGGCGGCTGGCGGCCCGGTGGGTGAATGCCAGCTCCTCGTCCGGGCCGAAGAAGTGGACGGTATGGGTGCCCGCCACGGTGCCGCCCCGCAGGGCATGGATGCCGATCTCGTCCCGGCTCCGCCTGCCGCAGTTCCCCTCCCGGCCATAGACCGGCGTCAGGACGTGATTGGGATCGATGGCGTCCAGCAGCAGCTTGGCGGTGCCGCTGGGGGCGTCCGCCTTCTGGTTGTGGTGGGTCTCGGTGATCTCAATGTCGAAGTCCGGCTTCAGCACGTCGGACACCACCTGCAAAGCCCGGTACAGCACCGCCACGCCCAAAGAGAAGTTGGCGCTCCACAGCACCGGGGCGGAATCGCCCAAGGCTTCCAGCCGGGCCTTCTGGGCCGCTGTATAGCCGGTGGTGCCGGAGAGCAGGGGCGTGCCGGTGCGGCGGACGTAGGAGCAGATCTCCGGCAGCGCCTCCGGGCGGGAGAAGTCGATGACCACGTCGGCCACGTTTCCCAGCCCGGCCAGCTGCTCCAGGTCGTCATGGCCGAAGGCTGCCGCGACCTCGTCGCCGCCCGCACAGGCGGTCTCCCCGATCAGTCTGCCCATTTTGCCCCGGCCGATCAGCAGAAATCTCACAGCAGTCCGGCCTCCTTCAGGCTGGCCCGCAGCACCGCCGCGTGCTCCTCGCTCATCTCACACAGGGGCAGCCGCATGGGACCCACGTTCAGGCCGATCATGTTCATGGCGGCCTTGACGGGAATGGGGTTCACCTCGATGAAAAGGTCATTCATCAGCTTCAGATACTTCAGGTGGTTGGCCACGGCCTGGGCCTGGTTCCCACCCAGATAGTCCGCCACGATCTGATGGCACATGGCCGGCATGACGTTGGCGTACACGGAGATGACGCCGCTGCCGCCGATGCTCATCAGGGGCACGGTGATGTCGTCGTTACCGGAGTACAGGGCGAAGTCCGGCCCGACGCAGTGGGCGATCTTCATGGCGTAGGACATGTCGCCGCTGGCCTCCTTGATGCCGGCGATGTTGGGGTGCTTCGCCAGCTTCTCCACCACGGAGACGGGGATGGAGCAGCCGGTGCGGCCGGGGACGTTGTACAGCAGGCAGGGGATGTGGACCGCGTCGGCGGTCTCAGCGAAGTGGCGGTACATGCCCTCGGGGTTGGCCTTGTTGTAGTAGGGGGCGATCAGCAGCAGGGCGTCGGCGCCCATGTCCTGATACTGGACGCTCTTTTCCAGCTGGGTGGCGGTGCAGTTGGAGCCGCTGCCCACGATGACGGGCACCCGGCCGTTGACGACCCTGATGGTGTGCTCCACCACGGAGGCGTCCTCCTCATGGCTCATGGTGGGGTACTCGCCGGTGGTGCCCAGGGTCAGGATGCCGTCGGTGCCCGCGGCGATCTGGCGCTCCAGCAGATTGGTCAGCACCTCGAAATTCACGCTGCCATCCTCGTGGAACGGCGTGATCATGGCGACGATGGAACCTTGCAGATGTTCGAACTTCATATCAGTGTCCTCCATACTTTTTCTTTTTGGACGATTTTTCATCCCGTGGCCCGGCTGTTTTCCCAGGCAGGCAAAATAAAAAGTCGGTAGAGACACGCCCCTACCGACAGTACATGCGCGCCGAAAACGGCGTGAAGCTTCTGTAAGCGGATAGCGCCCCCGCAGCAAGCCGCGGACAGTCCCGCGGGTATTCCCCGCGGCCCCACCCTCCGTCCGCGCCCGGGCGAAAGGTTCGGCGGATTTGCCCTTCCCACGTTCCCAGCCCGCCGGCTCCCGTGGGTCCATCGCATCCGCGCCTCTATCTCATTTTTGGCTATCATACCACCAACCCTTGGCAGTTGCAAGAGAAATTTTCAAAATACCCCTGTTCGTTTTCAAAAAGTCATGCTATATTGATGCAAATGAACCCATCGAAGGAGGACTTTTTCATGTCCGCATCTGTCGTCGCCCACCGCAGGGCGCTGCACCGCATCCCGGAGCTGGACGACCAGCTTCCGGAGACCGTCCGCTATGTGCGCTCCGTGCTGGAGCCGCTGGGCTGTGAGATCTCCTCGCCCATCCCGGGCAGCGTGTGCGCCTTTTTTGACGCCGGAAAGCCGGAGACCGTGGCCTTCCGGGCGGACATGGACGCCCTGCCGGTGACGGAGGCCACCGGGCTGCCCTACGCCTCGGCCCATCCCGGCAGGATGCACGCCTGCGGCCACGACGGCCACACCGCCATGGCGCTTGCTCTTGCGGAATATGTGTCCGCCCACCTGGGAGGATTGCCCCGGAACGTGCTGTTTCTCTTTCAGCCCGCCGAGGAGACCACCGGCGGCGCCAAAAGTCTGTGTGAAAGCGGCATCCTGGAGCGGCGCCATGTGGCGCGGGTCTTCGGCCTGCACCTGTGGCCGGGGCTGGAGGCGGGCAGGGCCTTCACCCGCCCCGGCCCCCTGATGGCCCGGGCCAACGAGGTCACGGTCACGGTCACCGGGAAAAGCGTACACCTCTCCCGGGCGGCCGAGGGGCGGGACGCCCTGGCGGCGGGGGCGGAGTATCTCCGCCGGGCCTACGCCATGGCGGACGCCCTGCCTCCCGAGGAGCCCCGGGCGTTTTTGTTCGGGAAGATGGTGTCCGGCGCGGTGCGCAACGCCGTCAGCGGGAAAAGCGTTCTGGAGGGGAGCCTGCGGACCTACCGGGAGGAGACCTTCCGGTACTGCCGGGAACAGCTGGCCGCCATTGGGGACGCCCTGGCGGCGGAGACCGGGTGCGGTGTGGAGGTGTATCTCAACGAGGGGTATCCCGCCGTTTGGAACCACGAGGGGCTGTATGAGACAGTCCGTGCCGGACTGGGGGCGGAGGTGCCCGGGCTTTTGGACGCGCCCGTTCTGGCGGCGGAGGATTTTTCCTTTTACCAGCGGCGGGTGCCAGGGGTGTTTTTCTTCCTGGGGGCCGGGGATGCCCCGGAGCTGCACGCACCGGAGTTCTGTTTTGATGATGAAGCCATCCTGCCGGAGGGTGTGGAGTTTCTGAAAAGGCTTTTACGGATGGAGTGAGATGGATGGCCGCCCTGCGGGCGGAGGCGATGGGGTTACGCCGTGTTGCGGCGTGGGAAATGCACCCCCCATTTTCTTTGGTCTTGCCAAAGAAAACGGGCCGTGCACGGTCCAAAAGAAAAACGCTCTGCGGCCAGAAATTTCCCCTGTCCGGGGAAATTTGGCCTGAGTATTGGGGCCGTGCGAATCGGGCTTGGCAGAAACTTGCCGGGCTTCATCCGGCTGCGCTATATGCCGGCGTTTGGTAGGGCGTTTATGCCGCATTTGCAGCGTGGGTGCTGATTCGGGGTTCTTGTCGTAAGGGCTTTTGCCTCTGGCCCCGCTGCCGCTGCGCTGGATATTACTTTACGGTTGTGTGGTGTGTATTACCCCGTAGGGCGCGACGACCCGGCGCGCCATTTGCCAAATCCCCCGTAGGGCGGGGCGCCCCGCCCCGCCGTGTTTTTCTCCGCCGTCTTTGGGTATACTCCCTTTGCAGGGCCGGATATGCCCATCCGGGGAACAGGCCGTCCGCCCCATCGCTGTCTTTCTTTCGACTTCCCTGAAAAAGGGGCCATACCAGCCGGTATGGCCCCTTTTTCAGAACAGCTTGGCAGTCACTTCGATCCGGTGCCGTCCCTCGGCCTCATGGACGGAAACCGTGTACCCCCGCACCTGGCAGGCGCCGCCCATCTCGATGGGATACGCGGCGATGTTTCCCGGGTCCAGCAGATCCACCAGCACATACGGCCCGCCGGCCCCGGCCGCGAGTTTTCGGCAGGCACGGCAGAAAAGGCGCTTGTCCAGCCTGCCGCCCGTTTCCGGCACATAGGCGGTGCACCGCTGAAGGTCGGGGCTTCGGTCCACCGTCCGGACAATACGTCCGCCGCACGCGGCCTGGAAGAAATGCCGGTCCAGCTCCTGCACCGGAGCAAGCTCCCCCGCCCGGGTCGGCTCCGGGTCGTAGACCGCCAGCTCGGTCAATATCCCGGTGGAGCACTCCAGCACGCAGGGCGCGTGATACGGCCTCCCCTCCCCATTCCCGCACAGGGCACAACGCTCCGGCTCCGGTGGGTTTATCACAAAAAACGCCCACAGAAGGAGCCCTGCGGCACAGATCCCGATGATTCCGCGGAGTTTATGCTTCATCCCCGTCCTCCGGGTGGGAGAGAAACCACTCCTCGCACGCCTGCTGGGCCTCCACCAGGATTTTTTTTGCCTGCCCGAAATTCTGCGCCTCCAGCGCCGAAATGGCGTCGGTCGCCGCATTGAACAGCATATAGTACGGCTTCTGGCTGTTTCCCATCGTATTCCCTCCTTCTAATAATTACCCCGATTAAAGGATATCCTTTAATCGGGGTAATGTCAAGATGGGAATCCATTGGTACAATAGTTTTATGATTAGGGAGGTGAATCTGTGGACGATTTCAAAAGTATTATCACATACACGACACAGGAATACGGCAGTGTAAAAGTGAAGCTTTCCAAGGTACTCGACGGAATCGGCATCACCCGAAATCGTCTCCAGAAGCTCACTGGCATTAAATATGAAGTGATTGACCGTTATTACAAAGCAGAAAATATTGAAATGGTTGATTTGGATTTTCTCGCAAAAGTCTGCTTTGTTCTTGATTGCAAAATTGAAGATTTGCTGGAATACCAAAAGCCAGAATAAAATCCCATATTATCGAATTATAACATTAGATAATGAGGGAATAAGATATGGTAAAGTTGGATGTTTTGAACCTGCTTGAGCGTAAAGGTAAAACCAAGTATTATTTATACAAACAGCTGGGCATGAGTTATCAGAACTTTAACAAGATGGTCAATAACCAGACAAAATCCATTCGTTATGAAAGCATTGAGGCCCATTGCCAGCTGCTGGACTGTACGCCCAACGAGCTTTTCCGGTTCGAAGAATAAAAGGACGCTGTGCCGTTGGCACAGCGTCCTTTTTCTCACATTTACAGCGTCTTGATGAACTTTTCGATGCGGTCCAGGCCCTCCTTCAAATCCTCGTCGGAGTAGCAGTAGCTCAGCCGCATGTACCCCTCCGTGCCGAAGTAGATGCCGGGGATCAGGCCCACCAGGCCCTCCTTCAGCATCTTCGTGCAGAAGGTCTCCGAATCCATGCCGTAGCGCTGGATGTTGATGAACATGTAAAACGCGCCCTCAGGCTCCTGGACCTCCAGGCCCATGTCCACCAGCCGCTTGTACACATAGTCCCGCCGCTTGCGGAAAAGCTCCCGGATGGCGCCGGTGTCGCTCTCCAGCGCCGCCACGCAGGCAGGCTGGACGTAGGAGGGCGCGGAGACCACGCAGTGCTGGTGGAAGATCTGCATCCGGTCCCGGATGGGAGCGTCCGCCATGCACCAGCCCAGGCGCCAGCCGGTCATGGCGTAGGGCTTGGAGAAGCTCTGGATCACAATGATCCGGTCCCGCATATCCTGATACTCGGAAAAGCTGTGGTAGCCCTCGGTGTACACCAGCTCCCGGTACACGTCGTCGCAGAAGACGAAGATGGGCTTGTCCTTCAGGATATCGTGGACGGCGTCCAGCGTCTCCTTGGTGTAGATACAGCCGGTGGGGTTGTTGGGAGAGGTCAGGATGATGGCCTTGGTCCTGGGGGTGATGGCGGCCTTCAGCGCCTCCGGGTCGATCTGATAGCGGTTCTTCTCCGTGGGCAGGCTCACCGGCACGCCCCGCAACAGCCGGGTGATGGACTCGTACAGGCCGAAGGCCGGGGTGGGGACGATGACCTCGTCGCCGGGGTTGAGGATGGTGGACAGGCCGATGAACAGGCCCTCCGTGGCGCCGATGGTCAGGATGATCTCCTCAGGGTCATATTTCAGCCCATGGGCTTTTTCCTCGTATTTGGAGATGGCCTCCAGCATATAGGCATAGCCGTTGCCGGGAGGATAGTGGGTGTCGTTGGCGTCCAGGGCGGCCTTGGCGGCGTCCTTCACCACCTCGGGGGTGTTCTGGTCCGGCTCGCCGATGGTCAGCGCACAGGCGCCCGGGGTGTCCCGCACCAGGTAGGTAAACCGGCGGATGCCGGTGATCTCCACGCCCAAAACGGCACTGTTCAAAGTCAAATCCATGGGTCTCACGCTCCTCTTTCGAATCACTCGTACACTTCCCCGGCATCCCGGGGGAGGACAATACCCAGTATAAGCGCCCCAAAAAAGGATGTCAACGCCGTTTTCGCAAAAAAGGGAGCATCCCGGACGGGATGCTCCCTTTGCCGCGCTTTAAAGCTGGCCCTGCCAGTCGCCCGCGCCGGCTCCGGCGGAGGCGTCCTCCCCCTCGAACCAGAAGCTCTTTACCTGCAAAATGCTGTGCTCCGTCATGCTGGCGCTGTCCGCCACATAGACGTACCAGATATGGTCGCCCTTGTCCAACAGCACCGACCGGGGCAGCGCCGATGTGTCGAAGTCCAGGTAGGCCACCCCCTGCTCCATACGGACGTAGTAGTGGGTGTTGCCGCCGATGACCGCGCTGCGGATCTCGGCGATGACGCCGTCCGCCGTCTGGGTCTCCAGGGTCACGTCCACGCTGGCCTCGCCCGCGGCGATCAGCCCCCGGCGGGCCAGGGTCTGGCGGTAGCCGGTCTCGCACTCGGCAACCGTACTGCCGGTGGCAACGATGTCATACTGCTGGACGTTGACCATGGCGTACATCTTCACCAGGCCGTCGGCGCCCTTCAGCGTCATGAAGTAGGTGGGCTGGTCCGCGATGTTCAGCAGCAGCGGGAAGGTGGCCTTGTAGCTCATCTGCTGGACCTGGCTCTGGGCGGAGTCCATGGCGGAGTACTCCTCCGCGCCGGCGATGGCGTAGAAATGGGTCTCCTTCGTCCGCTGGTTGGACAGGATGAAGCCGATGTTGGACTCGTCGGAGGTCACGGAGGTGACGCCGGTGTACATATACACGTCGTCCCCGATGGCGATGTAGTTATAGCCGTCGGTGGTGACCGTCACGTCCCGCTGGCCGAACATGGAGTTCAAAAAGCCGTTGTGGTACATGCCGTAGTAATCGTACTGCTGGATGATGATGTCGGCGGAGTACAGCCGGTCCACCCAGCTGGGCACCTCCGCGTAATAGGCGCTCTCGCCGGTGATGGCGTTCACCAGCACCGCGCCCCGGATGTCCGTGCCGCCGAACAGGCCGATGGTCCGGACGATGCGGGGGCACACCCAGTAGGGGATGCCGTCCTCGTCGATCTCAAACACGGGATCGTCGAACATCATGGTGGGATAGTGAAACCGCAGGTGGCGGTACAGGTTGCGGCCGAAGTGCTCGGCAGTGGTATACTTCATGCCCTCGCCCAGACGGACCACCTCCGCCTCCTGGCTGACCATGTCGATGACGATATAGGCAGGCAGGCCGTCGGCGCGGTTGGTGAACCACTTGACAAGGTCGCCGTAGGCCAGGGAGGTGACCCGGACCGGGCGGCCCTTGTAGTTGATCTGGGTGTAGGTGGGCAGGATTTCGAACTGGGAGACCATGTCGGAAAGCTCGCCCAGCTTGCGGCTGCCCAGGCGGGCGGCGGAGTCCTCGTCCAGCATGGGGATCTGGTCATAGCTGATCTCCTCCACCTCGGCGGTGAAGTCTCCGGTCTGGAGGGGCAGCAGCTCGCTGTACGCCCCCGCCCGCAGCACCACCCAGGAGGAGACGGCGCCCACGGCGATGGCGGCGATCAGCGCCAGCAACACGAAGAAGGGAACGGTGCACTGCTTTTTGACAAAGCCCACGTAGCCCTTCACGCCGTCCCCCTGGAAGCCGGAGGTCAGCACCGCGCAGGCGCAGTACACCGCGCACAGCAGGAACAGGAACACATAAAATTCCTCGGCGTGGAAGTTCAGGGCCGGGAGCTCCAGGTAGAAATACGCCAGGCCGACGGCCAGCGTCACAGCCAGGTTGATGAGGGTACGGGTGAAAGCGTTGCCGAT
>JAUNGH010000075.1:0-3967 GCA_030524605.1 Oscillospiraceae bacterium
TCCGTGGGGGAGTTCTGGAAGCGGTGGCACATCACCCTGACCACCTTTTTGCGGGAGTGCCTGTATTTCCCGCTGGGCGGCAGCAAGCGGGGAACCGCCCGGACGTATCTGAACATCCTGATCGTGTTCCTCATCAGCGGCTTCTGGCACGGCGCCGGGTGGACGTTCCTGATCTGGGGCGCTCTCCACGGCCTAGCGCAGGTGCTTGAGCGGGCCTGGGGCCCGGCCCGGGACCGTCTGCCCAAAGGGCTGCGGTGGGCCATGACCTTTGTGTTCGTCAGCTTCGCTTGGGTATTCTTCCAGGCACCCGGCCTGGACGGCGCCGCAGCGCTGCTGTCCGCCGCCGTCACCGGCGGCCTGGGGCTGCCGCTGGAGACGCTGTCCGCCGGTGTGTTTGAGAGCGAGGCGACGGCGGTTTCCACCCTACTGCCGGCGCTGGCAAAGGCCGTGCCGGGCCTGACCCTGGCGGGCCTGTTCGGGACGGGCATGGCGGCGGCCCTCTGGCCCCGGAACGTGGCCCGGCAGATGGACGCCTTCCGGCCCACCTTGTTCCGGGCCGCAGCCTGCGGCGTCCTGCTGGTCTGGTCGGTGCTGTCCTTCTCCAACGTCACCACCTTCATCTATTCCAAGTTCTGAGGAGGCGCGGCTGTGAAAGATCCTTATAAACGCTGGACGGCGGCGCGTCTTCTGACGGCGGTGCTGCTTCTGGCCCTGTGCGCCGGGATCGTGGGGGCAGTGGATCCCTTTTTCCACTACCGGGATCCGGACCCCGAGGGCGAGGTGTGGTTCGACCAGCGGTATCAGTGCGCGGGCCTGCTGCGGAGCCAGGAGTATGAGACGGTTCTGATGGGCTCCTCCCTGGCGGCCAACTACCGGCCCTTCTGGTTCGATGTGTTCTATGACACCTCTACCGTGAAGGTGACGTTCCCCAACGGCGGCTTCCGGGAGTTTGACCGGGCCCTGGATTACGCCTATGCCTGCCGGGATGTGAAGCGGGTCATCTTTGGCCTGGATCCCAATCTGCTGGCCCGGGCCCCGGAGGAGGAGCCGGACCAGCTGCCGGCCTATCTTTATGACAACGACCCGTGGAACGACGGGGCCTATCTTCTGAACAAGGACGTTCTGATGCGCTCGGCCTACACCGCCATGAAAAAAGCGGCGGGGGAGACCCAGACCATCCAGGATGCCTTCGTGTGGGACGGAAACGTCTTTTTCTCCCGGGAACTGGCCCTGGCGGGCTATGAGCGCCCGGAGCCCAGCGGCGGGGAACTGCCGCCGGACGCATTTCTGGAAAACTGCCGGGAGAATCTGTCGGTGGTCACGGGCTGGCTGGCGGAGCACCCGGACACGGACTTCATCTTTTTCTTCTCCCCCTACAGCATCCTGTTTTGGGACAAGATGGACCGTCTGGGGGAGACGGCGGCCATGCTGGCCATGCTGGATGAGGCTGTCGGAACGCTGCTGGCCTATGACAACGCAGAGATCCAGTTCTTCATGGCGGATTTCCCGGTCATCACCGAGCTGGACAATTACGCGGACCACATCCATGTGGCGGGCCGGGTGACGTATCAGATGTCCCGGGCCATGCCGGAGGGGACCTACCGCCTGACGGAGGAAAACCGCGCGGAAGTGCTGGACGCTCTGCGGGAGTTTGTGGTACACTACGACTATGACCGGATCTGGGCGGATGCGTGAGCCTGTTTAAAAAAATCCCCAGCGCCCGAACGGACGGGTATCCGACATGGCAAAGCAGCATACGAAACGTTTCGGCTGCCGCCCGGAAGGAGCGCGGCAGCCGGTTTTCCAGACTGCCTGACGGGCAGCCTGGGAGCCCTTTTGATTGAAAATCCCCGGCGGAAGCGCATTCCGCCTGCGGCAGGCTTTTGGCTGGCGCTAAAATGCTTGGCCGCGCGTCCGTGCGAAGCGGCGCGGACTTCCCGAGGAGGTTTATTGGAATGGCAAAGCAAGCGAATATCCGAAACTTTTCAATCATCGCCCACATCGACCACGGCAAGTCCACGCTGGCGGACCGGCTGCTGGAGAAGTGCGAGGCGGTCAGCCAGCGGCAGATGGAGAGCCAGCTGCTGGACAACATGGATCTGGAGAAGGAGCGGGGCATCACCATCAAGGCCCGGGCCGTCCGGCTGAACTACAAGGCCCAGGACGGGCAGGTCTACGAACTGAACCTGATCGACACCCCGGGCCATGTGGACTTCAACTACGAGGTGTCCCGGTCTCTTGCGGCCTGCGAGGGGGCGGTGCTGGTGGTGGACGCCACCCAGGGGGTGGAGGCCCAGACCCTGGCCAACACGTATCTCGCCATGGAGCACGATCTGGAGATCCTGCCGGTGCTCAACAAGATCGACCTGCCCGCCGCCGATGCCCAAAAGGCCAAGCACGAGGTGGAGGACATCATCGGCCTGCCCGCCATGGACGCGCCGGAGATCTCCGCCAAGATGGGCATCAACATCGACGCCGTGCTGGAGGACATCGTGCAGAACGTGCCCGCTCCCAGCGGCGACGTGAACGCGCCGCTGAAGGCCCTGATCTTCGACAGCCAGTACGACAGCTACCGGGGGGTCATCGTGTACATGCGGCTGATGGAGGGCAGCATCCGCACCGGCCAGCAGGTGAAGCTGATGGCCACCGGCGCCACCTATCAGGTGGTGGAGTGCGGCCACCTGCTGCCCCTGGGCTTGGAGCCCTGCGGCGGGCTGGAGGCCGGCGAGGTGGGCTATTTCACCGCCAGCATCAAAAACGTGCAGGACACCCGGGTTGGCGACACCGTCACCGACGCCGCCAACCCCACCGACCAGGCCCTGCCGGGCTACCGCCCCGTGCAGCCCATGGTCTACTGCGGCATCTACACCGAGGACGGCAGCAAGTACCCCGACCTGCGGGACGCCCTGGAAAAGCTGCGGCTGAACGACGCGTCCCTCAGCTTTGAGCCGGAGTCCTCCGTGGCCCTGGGCTTTGGCTTCCGGTGCGGCTTTCTGGGCATGCTCCACATGGAGGTCATCCAGGAGCGGCTGGAGCGGGAGTTCGACCTGGACCTGGTGACCACGCTGCCCTCGGTCATCTACAACGTCTACAAGACTGACGGCACCCTGGTGCGGGTGGACAATCCCCACAACTACCCGGACCCCGCCACCATCGAGCATGCGGAGGAGCCCTACGTCAAGGTCTCCATTATCACCCCCAACGAGTATGTGGGCAACATCATGCCCTTGTGCCAGACCCGCCGGGGCGAATTCAAGGACATGCAGTACCTGGACACCAACCTGGTGGAGATGCACTACCAGATGCCCCTGAACGAGATCATCTACGACTTCTTCGACACCCTGAAGGCCAACACCAAGGGCTACGCGTCCCTGGACTACGAGCTGTCCGACTACCGTCCCAGCGAGCTGGTGAAGGTGGATCTGCTGCTGAACGGCGACAAAGTAGACGCTCTGAGCTTCATCGCCCACAGGGACAAGGCGTACCCCCGGGCCCGGAAGCTGTGCGAAAAGCTGAAGGAGAACATCCCCCGCCAGCTGTTCGAGGTCCCCATCCAGGCGGCCATCGGCGGCAGAGTGATTGCCCGGGAGACGGTGAAGGCCATGCGCAAGGACGTGCTGGCCAAGTGCTACGGCGGCGACGTGACCCGGAAGAAGAAGCTGCTGGAAAAGCAGAAGGAGGGCAAAAAGCGGATGCGGAGCCTGGGCACGGTGCAGGTGCCGACGGAGGCGTTTTTGGCGGTCCTGAAGCTGGATGAATGATTTTTTGCCCTCCGCGAGCGGTAGCGAGCCGCCGCGGATGCGGCGCACAAGCGTTTTGCCGCATAGCGGCAAAACCTTGAAACGGGCGGGCTTTGCCTGCCCGTTTGCGTTCAGTGCGGGCCCCCGCAAAATCCGAGATTTTGTGGGGGGCGGCAAAAAGCGGATGCGGAGCCTGGGCACGGTGCAGGTGCCGACGGAGGCGTTTT
>JAUNGH010000075.1:4067-10277 GCA_030524605.1 Oscillospiraceae bacterium
GGATGCGGAGCCTGGGCACGGTGCAGGTGCCGACGGAGGCGTTTTTGGCGGTCCTCAAGCTGGATGAATAAACGGAAAACAGCGCCGCAGGCGAGAGCCTGCGGCGCTGTTTGCGTGTTATCCCACCGGGGAGTGGAAGGTGAGACGGAGGAGGACCTCGTTCCGGTCCAGGTCGTCCAGGTATTTTTGCTCGATTTGCAGAGCTGAGGCGTATTGAGAAGCGCCGGGAACAGGCGGGGGAGCCATGGTACAGATGACGGCGGTATCTGCCCCTCGGGCCTCCGTCCGGATGCTGTCAATGAACAGGTTGCTCCCGGCGGGCCGGCAGCTTAGGGGCACATTACGGCACAGCAAAGTCAGCTCCCGGACCTCCGGGTCATAGGTAATCTCTAAGGCAGGGAAAAGCCCCTGGCCCAGGCTGTCGAACAGGAGGTCCAGCGTATCGGCCCCGGTGTAGACGCCGTTCAAGGATTGGGGCGTACCGTTTCCGTCGCCGCCGGGAAGGGTGAGGGGGCCGCCGTCCCACAGCTCCGGCATCAGGGGCCACCACTCCAGGGCGTAGGTCTCGGGTTCTGCCGAAACGTCCGGGGCGGCATACGGAGCGCCGCTGAGAAGCGATTCCCCGGCGGAGCTGTCCACCATGGCCGAGAAGGCGGAGGTGACATCGGCAAAGCAGACCTGCCCGTTCAGGAGGGCGTAATAATAAGCCTCCCTGCCGCCGTGGTAGAACCACAGCAGCTCTGTCACGCCGTCGCTGTTGAAGTCGCCCTCCAGGACGGTGTTGGCGCAGTCCGCCAGCAGGCGGGGGACGCCGTCGCCGTCCACAACATAGTAGTCATAGGCCAGATAGGCCGCGCCCCGGTGGGCCTTGATCCGGAAGCCGTCCTGTCCCAGAACGCCCGAAAAGGCCGTTACGTCATAGTCCTCGCTGGAACTGTAGGCGCTGTCCTCCCGGCAGAACCGCAGCAGTTCATCGCCCCGGCGGACAGCCCAGTACTTGGTGTATTGGTACTCCGGATCCGTCAGATAGTCCGGGTGCCAATAACAGACGATTTCCGTCCCATCGGGCAGGGTCTTGTCGCACAAAATCTCTCCCATGGTATCAGCGGACACCCTGTCCGGCTCCATGCTTTCCGGCGGCTCGTAAGGCTCCAGCTCCCCCGGAGGCAGAGAGAGCACGGCGACGGCTTCACCGGCACTTTCCGCCTTCGGCTGCGGCAGCCGGGACGCGGCGGCCTGGCCGGAGCAGCCTGCCAAAAGCAGCAGGCAGGACAGCAGAGCCGCTAATCGAAAACGCATAAAAATCCCTCCCTTTCCAAGTTATGTTAACAAGGAACAGGAGGGATTTCGTTACAAATTGGTGAAAAACCGCAGACAAAAGGTTACACGCCGCCCAGCGTCACCAGCAGGACGCCCGCCTCCCGGCCCAGCCAGGAGCAGCAAAGCCGCTTTTCCCGGGGGCCGCCGGGGGTGTCCATGGCGCAGGTGAAGGCATAGACCTCCTGGGTCTCCAGCCGGCGCAGTATCGTCTCCAGCCGCGCCGCCTGCCGGAGGGCGGAGCGCTGGCGGGATGAGGTCACATGGTCCCGCACGTACTGCGCCGCCAGGGCCCGGTAGGTGCTGCCGGAGGGCAGGGTCTCCCTGCTGCCGTATACCCGGCAGGCGCCATTGGCGGCGTCCACGGCCAGAACAAAGTCGTAGTCCCGCGCCGCCAGGGCCTCCAGCACCGGATCGGGCCGGAGAGCCTCCAGGTTCCAGACGGCGCAGAAGGCCGTCACATGGCCGTCCTCCGGCACCTGGGCCAGCTCCAGCTCGGTTCTGGCCCGCACCGCGGCGCCGCCGTCGGGGGAGAAGGGGTGCTCCAGGCTCAGGTGTGTTTCGCCCTGGCGGAAGGACTTCAGCAGGGCATCCCGGCGGAACAGGCCGTCGAAGCGCTGCCGGGGTTCCCCCTCGGGCACGCTGTCCCGCAGATGCCGCAGGCAGGCGTCCGCCGTGTTGCCGAACAGCACCCGGGACAGGTGGCGGCTGCTGCCCTTGGCGTCCAGAATACGGTCTGCGGTCAGGTCCAGCCGGGCGAAGGCCAGCGCGCCGGGGGCCAGCTTCCGCTGCGCGGCCTTCAGCTGCTGAAAACGCTGGGCGGCGGTCTTTTGGGCGGTGACATCCACACACTTGCCCACCAGCCGGGTCACATTGCCGTCGCTGTCAATGCCGCGGAGCCAGGATACCTGGTACCACCGCCAGCCCGTGCCGTCATAGTCGCCCCGGAATTCCAGCACTTCCGCCATGGGCCGGGTGGAGGCCCGCTTTACGGCGGAGAGCAGCCGCTTCTGGTCGGCAGGATGGACGGAGCCCAGCCGGCCCAGGGAGGAGAGATACCCCCCTGCGGTGCGCTGGGTCCGGCGGCCGGAGCGGTCAAAATACTCGATGCGGGCTACGTCCTCCGCCGGGTCGTAGTCGAACAGAACGGCGGCGGAGCGGTCCAGCAGCAGTTCGCAGAGCTGGGAGCGGAAGGCCAGCTCCGCCTCCGCCGCCTTTTCCCGGTCCAGCGGGACGCAGGCGGCGTACAGGAGGGTGCTGTTGTCCGCCTGGGGCTGGAAGGCGCACTCCAGTGTGACCCAGGCGGAGCCGCCGTTCCTGCGCCGCAGGCGGCAGGGGCGGCACAGCGGCTGCCCGGCGGCCCGGGCCTGCTCCACCGCGGCGGCGAGGCGCTCCCGGTCGTCGGGCAGGATGGGCCACAGCGGGTCCGCCGCCAGGCGCCGGAGCAGCTCGGGCACGGAGCAGTCCAGCAGGTCCGCCAGCCCCCGGCTGGCCCGCAGGGGGACGGCGGGCCCGTCCGGAATGAGCTGCAGCAGGCAATAGCTGCCGGGCAGGCAGTCGAACAGGGCGGAGAGCTGGTCCCGGGCGCTCTCCAGCTGCCCAAGGGTTTCCCGCAGGCGGGACTGGGTGCGGCGGCGCTGGTCCACGTCCAGCAGAACGGCGTAAAAGGCGGCGACGCCCTCCCGGGAGGACAGCAGCTCCGCCCGGAGATCCACCCACAGCGCCCCGCCGTCCTTCTGCAGCAATCGCAGCTCATGGGCCACCGGGCGGCTGTCCCGCACGGCGTCCAGCAGATCCTGGAGGAGATCCGGCCAGTCTGCCGACTCCACCAGGGCGGAGAAGTCCTGGGCAAAGCGGTCCAGCAGCTCCTTGCGGTCCCAGCCGGTGAGGGCGCACAGCCGCCGGTTGAAGGAGAGGCACCGCAGCCCCGCCCGGCTCAGCTCCAGCACGGCCACGCCGCCGGGGAGATTTTCCGCCAGCAGCTCGCCGGGATTCCGCCCGGCGTCCGCCCGGGGTTCCAGAATGCAGCCCACCGTGCCGTACATGGCCTGGTAGCAGGTGACATCCAGCGTCCGCCCCAGGACGCTGGTGTAGGAAAAGGAGGCGGCGGAGCCGGAAAAGGCCACATCCTGCAGGGGCTTCAGCCCGGCCAGCCGCTGGGCGGGGAAGCGGCGGGTGAAGCGCTGGCCTGTCAGCTCCTCCGCAGGGATCTCCAGCAGGGCGCCGGCGGCGGAGTTGGCAAAGCGGCAGACCAACTCCACCATGTCTCCGTGTCCGTCGGTGACGACCTCCGCCAGCAGGAAGGGAATGCGGCTCTGCCGGAAGGCGCGTGTGAACTTGTCCAGATGCTTTGCCACGGCGGCACCTCCCTGAAAGGCCTGATGGGTTTATTATACGCAAACCCGGCCCCGTGCGCAACGAAATTCGCCGGATTTTGACGCCTGCCCCCGGCAAAAAGGTGGACCTTTGCGAAAATGCACAAAAAGTAGTACCTATTTTTCCGGAAAGTCTACTTTCAAACGGCGCGGGAGACATTGACTGTTGGGGGAAAAAACATCATAATGTCATAGAATGCAATATAATCGATGAAATGCGGTCAAAAGGCAGGAGGAAGTTATGAAAAAGGGCTATTTGGTGCTCCAGGACGGCCAGGTGTTCGAGGGCTTCCGCTTCGGCGGGACCGGGGACACCGTGGGGGAGCTGGTGTTCACCACCGGCATGTGCGGCTACATCGAGACCTTGACGGACCCCAGCTACGCGGGACAGATCGTTTTGCAGACCTATCCGCTGATCGGCAACTACGGCATCATCCGGGAGGATTTTGAGGGGGCCTGCTGCGTCAGGGGCTATGTGGTCCGGGAGTACTGCGACGCGCCGTCCAATTTCCGCACGGACACGGATCTGGACACTTATCTGAAGGAACAGAACGTGCCGGGACTCTATGGCGTGGACACCCGGGAACTGACCCGCATCATCCGGGAGCACGGCGTGATGAACGCCGCCATCTGCGGCGAGGTGCCTGCCGATCTGGATGTGGTGAAGACCTATGCCGTCACCGGCGTGGTGGAGGCCGTCACCTGCAGGGAGCCGTCCGTCCACCCGGCGGAGGGGGAGGAGAGGTTCAAGGTCTCCCTGCTGGACTACGGCGCGAAGCGCAACATCGTCCGGGAGCTGCAGAGGCGGGGCTGCACCGTCACCGTCCTGCCCGCCGCCACCACGGCGGAGGACATCCTGGCGGCGGGGCCCGACGGCGTGATGCTCTCCAACGGCCCCGGCGACCCGGCGGAGAACGTATTTGAGATCGAGCAGATCAAAAAGCTCCTGGGCAGGGTGCCCATGTTCGGCATCTGCCTGGGCCACCAGCTGACGGCCCTGGCGGCGGGGGGCTCCACCTACAAGCTGAAATACGGCCACCGGGGCGTGAACCAGCCCGTCCGGGACCTGAACGGCGTCCGCACCTATATCACCAGCCAGAACCACGGCTACGCCGTGGACAGCGGCACCGTCAAGGTGGGCAGGGTCAGCTTTGCCAACGCCAACGACGGCACCTGCGAGGGCATCGACTACCCCGATTTGAAAGCCTTTACCGTGCAGTTCCATCCGGAGGCCTGCACGGGGCCCAAGGACACATCCTTCCTTTTCGACCGCTTTGTGGAGCTTATGAAAGGTGGTGCATGGTAATGCCCCTGGATACCAGTATCAAGAAGGTTCTTGTCATCGGCTCCGGCCCCATCGTCATCGGCCAGGCCGCCGAGTTTGACTACGCCGGCGCCCAGGCCTGCCGGATTTTGAAGGAGGCCGGCGTCAACGTGGTGCTGTGCAACTCCAACCCCGCCACCATCATGACCGACCAGGCCATGGCGGACGAGATTTACCTGGAGCCGCTGACGGTTGACACCATCAAGCGCATCATCAAAAAGGAGAGGCCCGACTCCATCCTGGCGGGCCTGGGGGGCCAGACCGGCCTGACCCTGGCCATGCAGCTGGACAAGGAGGGCTTCCTGGAGGAACAGGGCGTCCGTCTGCTGGGCACCGACGCCAAGGCCATCTCCCGGGCCGAGGACCGGGAACTCTTCAAGGAGGCTATGGCGGAGATCGGCCAGCCGGTCATCGCCTCCGACATCGCCGAGACCGTGGAGGACGCCCTGAAAGTGGCCGCCCGCATCGGCTATCCCGTCATCGTCCGTCCCGCCTTCACCCTGGGCGGCGCCGGCGGCGGCGCCGCCCAGAACGAAAAGGAGCTGCGCATCATCGCCCAGACGGGCCTGGACGCGTCTCCCATCACCCAGGTGCTGATCGAAAAGGCCATTTTTGGCTGGAAAGAGATCGAGTTTGAGACCATGCGGGACAGTGTGGGCAACGTTATCGCCGTCTGCTCCATGGAGAATCTGGACCCCGTGGGTGTCCACACCGGCGACTCCATCGTGGTGGCCCCCACCCAGACCCTGGCGGACAAGGAGTTCCAGATGCTCCGCAAGGCGTCTTTGGATATCATCACCCACCTGGGGATTGTGGGCGGCTGCAATGTGCAGCTGGCTCTGAATCCCGACAGCTTCGAGTACGCGGTCATCGAGGTCAACCCCCGGGTGTCCCGCTCCTCCGCCCTGGCCTCCAAGGCCACCGGCTATCCCATCGCCAAGATCACCACCAAGATCGCCCTGGGCTACCGCCTGGATGAGATCAAAAACGACATCACCGGCAAGACCTGCGCCTGCTTCGAGCCCACGCTGGACTACATCGTGGTGAAGATGCCCAAGTGGCCCTTCGACAAGTTCGCCGACGCTTCCCGCAAGCTGGGCACCCAGATGAAGGCCACCGGCGAGGTCATGTCCATCGCTCCCAGCTTCGAGATGGCGCTGATGAAGGCCGTCCGGGGCGCGGAGATCGGCATGG
>JAUNGH010000076.1 GCA_030524605.1 Oscillospiraceae bacterium
CTTTCCCCGGTATTGTCTGCATTTTTATGAAAAGTACACGCGGGGCGGCCTTTCTTTTTTCCCGCCGCCATGGTATACTGATTAATCATTTTCAAAATATGCACAGCGGGGGGATTTCATCGTGGAACATATCAAGCAGCGCGTCGTGGTGAAGGTTGGCACCTCCACCCTGACCCATGACTCCGGCAGCCTGGACCTGCGGAGCATGGAGCATCTGGTGCGGGTGCTGTCCGACCTACACGGCGCGGGGCACGAGGTCATTCTGGTGACCTCCGGTGCCATCGCCGTGGGCACGTCCCGCCTGGGGCTTCCGGAGCGCCCGAAGGAGTTGCGGATGAAGCAGGCCGCCGCCGCCGTGGGCCAGTGCCGGATGATGCACATCTATGACAAGCTCTTTTCCGAATACAACTGCTCCATGGCCCAGATCCTGCTGACCGGGGACGACGTGGAGGACCCCGAGCGGGCGGAGCATCTGAAAAGCACCTTCTCCGCCCTGCTGGAGATGGGCGTCGTCCCGGTGGTGAACGAGAACGACTCCGTCTCCTCCGCCGAGATCGAGACCGGGCACCACAAGGTGCTGGGCGACAACGACACCCTGTCCGCCATCGTGGCGGAGCTGTGCCGGGCGGACCTGCTGGTGCTGCTCAGCGACATCGACGGGCTGTACGACGCCGACCCCAAGGCCCATCCGGACGCCAAACTGCTGCATCAGGTGACAGACCTGACGCCGGAGATCCTGGAGATGGCCGGCGGCGCGGGCACCTGGCGGGGCACCGGCGGCATGGCGACAAAGCTCTCTGCCGCCCGCATCGCCATGAGCGCGGGGTGCGACATGGTCATCACCAACGGCGCGAGGATGGAGGACCTGTACGGCATTGTGGAGGGGCAGGATATCGGGACGAGGTTCCTTGCAGGCAGAGATTGCAGAGTGAAGATTGAAGAGTGAAGATGTTGTGTCCGGCAGAGCCGGACGATCATAATCATCCGCCTGCGGCGGATACCAAAATCTTCAACCTCCACTCTTCACTCTCCACTCTATTTGAAAAATCGGGGGGATTTTTATGACCGCATTACAACAGCAGGGCGCCGCGGCAAAGGCCGCCAGCTACACCCTTGCCACCGCCGGAACGGCGAAGAAAAACGCCGCTCTGGAGGCCATCGCCAACATCCTGACGGAGCGTCGGGACGAGTGGCTCGCCGCCAATGCCGATGACATTGCCGCCGCCAGGGAGGCGGGCATGCGCCCCGCCATGCTGGACCGCCTGACCCTGACGGGCGAGCGCATCGCGGGCATCGTGGACGGCGTGCGGCAGGTGGCCGCCCTTCCGGACCCCATCGGGCGCGTCGATAAGATGGAGACCCGGCCCAACGGGCTTATCATCGGCCGCCGCCGGGTGCCTCTGGGGGTTATCGCCATCATCTTCGAGGCCCGGCCCAACGTCACCGTGGACGCGGCGGCCCTGTGCCTGAAATCCGGCAACGTCTGCATCCTCCGGGGCGGGAAGGAGGCCATCCGCTCCAACCGCACCGTGACGGCGCTGATGCAGGAGGCTCTGGAAGCCGTTGGCCTGCCCGCCGGCTGCATCTCCCTGGTGCAGGACACCAGCCACGAAACGGCAAACGAACTGATGCACCTGGACGGGTATGTGGACGTGCTGATCCCCCGGGGCGGCGCGGGCCTGATCCGGGCTGTGGCAAAAGAGGCCAGCGTCCCGGTCATCCGCACCGGCGAGGGCGTGTGCCACATCTATGTGGACGGCGAGGCCGACCTGGATATGGCCGCCAAGGTGCTGTTCAACGCCAAGTGTTCCCGCCCCTCCGTCTGCAACGCCGTGGAGTGCGTGCTGGTACAGCGGGACGTGGCGGCGGACTTCTGGAAGCGGGCCCTGCCCCTGCTGGACGAAAAGGGCGTGGAGCTGCGGGCCGACGCGGAGGCTCTGGCCCTGCTCGGCACCCGCGCCCTCCCCGCCGCCGAGAGCGACTGGGATGCGGAGTACGACGACTACATCCTGGCCGTCCGCACCGTGGGCGGCATGGACGAGGCCGTCGATTTCATCAACCGGCATGGCACGGGCCACTCCGAGAGCATTATCACGAGGAACTACTTCAAGGCCCAGCACTTTCTGGACGCGGTGGACGCGGCGGCGGTGTATGTCAACGCCTCCACCCGGTTCACTGACGGCGGCGAGTTCGGCCTTGGGGCCGAGATCGGCATCTCCACCCAAAAGATGCACGCCCGGGGCCCCATGGGGCTGGAGGAGTTGACCTCCTGCAAATACGTCATTTACGGCGAGGGACAGGTGCGGTAAAAGGATTTCCGCCCTTGCGGGCGGAATGGGAAGGAGGCCGGGTGGTCATCGTCCCCTTTCCGCCACGCGAATCGGGGCGTGCGTGATGGGGCAAAACCTGCATGGGTTTCTGCGTCTGTTTCCGCTGCCGCTCCCTTGGAGGATGTCGATAAGCGGCAGGCCTCCCTTTGGAATGTCTCCCCTCCCCCGTGGGGCGGGGCGCACCGCCCCGCCGCATGTCAAATCTTTCACCAGCTTCCCTGCTTGCACCCCCTCCGCAGGGGCGGATATCATCCGCCTATATAAAAGCCGACATCTATCACCCACATATCGCACAGCGAAGCGGAACGCACGGGTGGGATGATGCAGCCCTTGCGTCGATACCCCGCAAATCTCCATCCGGCATTCCGGCGCCGCAGCACGGCGCACTTCTCTCAAAGAAAGGACGGATCACATGGCAACCTTCGGTTTCATCGGCACCGGCAACATGGGCGGCGCCCTGGCCCGGGCGGCCCGCAAGCGCCTGTCCGGCGATCAAATTCTCCTGTCCAACCGAACGGCGGAAAAGGCGCGGCTCCTTGCGGAGGAGCTGGACTGCCGGGCGGCGGACAACGCCGCCATTGCTGAAAACGCGGACTTTATCTTCCTGGGCGTCAAGCCCCAGATGATGCCGGATCTGATGCTGGAGCTCCGCCCCATCCTGGCCGGGCGGCGGAGCCCTTTCATCCTGGTGACCATGGCGGCGGGGCTGACCATCCGGCGCATCCAGGATATGGCGGGCGGAAGCTTTCCCGTCATCCGCATCATGCCCAACACCCCCGCCTCCATCGGCGAGGGCATGATCCTGTACGCCTGCGGCGAAGGCGTCGCCAAGGACGAGGAATCGGCCTTTCTGGACGCCATGGCGGGGGCGGGCCGCTTCTCCCCCCTGCCGGAAAAGCTGATCGACGCGGGTTCCGCCGTGTCCGGCTGCGGCCCGGCCTTTGTGGACCTCTTTCTTGAGGCCCTGGCAGACGGCGGCGTGGCCTGCGGCCTGCCACGGGCGGCGGCACTGGAGTACGCCGCCCAGATGGTGGCGGGCTCCGCCCGGCTGGCGCTGGAGTCCGGCAAGCACCCCGGCGCGCTGAAGGATGCCGTCTGCTCCCCCGGCGGCACCACCATCCAGGGTGTCCGAAAGCTGGAGGAGGCCGGCTTCCGGGGCGCCGTCATGAACGCGGTGATCGCGGCCTACGAGAAAAACGCGGACCTGAAATAAAAGGAGCGCAGCATGAAAAACCCGTGGGAAGAAATCCCGCTGTCCGATTATGAAAATCACATGAGCCTGGACTCGGTCATGCAGCTTCAGGCGATGAACCATATCATGAAGCGGCAGCTGGGCCTGTATCCGGTCAGGACCGCCATGATCCTGGGCGTCGCCGGCGGCAACGGGCTGGAGCACATCGACCCCCAAAAGCTCCAAAAGGTATACGGCGTGGACATCAACCGCACCTATCTGCGGGCGTGCGGGGCCCGGTATCCGGAGCTGGCGGGCATACTGGAATGTGTCTGCGCGGACCTGACCGCCCCGGATGCCGTCCTCCCCCGCGCGGACCTTGTGATCGCAAACCTGCTGGTGGAATATATCGGCTATCCCTGCTTCCAGCGCGCGGTCACGCGGATCTGTCCGGCCTATGTGTCCTGCGTCATCCAGATCAACACGGATGACGGCTTTGTTTCCGATTCTCCCTACCTCCACGTATTCGACGGCCTGGCGCAGGTCCACCATCAAATGCGTGAGGACAAACTGACAGCCGCCCTGGAAGACATCGGCTTCCGCCTGACCGCCAGGGCCGAGTATCCGCTGCCCAACGGCAAAATGCTCGTCCGGCTGGATTTCGCGCGGTAGCTTCCGCCCGCCATCCGGCACTGGTAATCCGCCCGCCGGTATGGTATACTGGCACTATCATGAAAGAATGGAGGGAACTCTATGCGCACACTGTTCAAAGGCGGCTCCGTCGTCTCCGGCAGCGGGGCGAAGCGGGCCGACCTGGCGGTTGAAAATGAAAAGATCACGGAACTGGGCCGGAACCTGAAGGGCGACTTTGACCGGGTGGTGGATGTGTCCGGCTGCCTGCTCTTCCCCGGTTTTATCGACGCCCACACCCACTTCGACCTGGACGTCTGCAACACCACCACCGCCGACGATTTTTACACCGGCAGCCGGGCGGCTCTCCGGGGCGGCACCACCACGGTCATCGACTTCGCCTGCCCCAACAAGGGCGAAAGCCTGCACTACGGACTGGACCTCTGGCACAAAAAGGCCGACGGGCGGACCTTCTGCGACTACGGCTTCCACATGACCATTGACGACTGGAACGAATCCATCCGGGCCGAGCTGCCGGACATGTTCGCCAAGGGCATCTCCTCCTTCAAGATGTACATGACCTACCCCGCCATGATGGTGGGCGACCAGTGTCTGTACTGGGCGCTGAAGGAGTTGAAATCTCTCGGCGGCATCTGCGGCGTCCACTGTGAGAACGCCGGCGTCATCGACGGCATGATCGCCGAACGAAAAAACGCCGGGGAGCTCTCTCCGGCCAGCCATCCCCTGACCCGCCCGCCCTATCTGGAGGCGGAGGCGGTGAGCCGCCTGCTGCGCATCGCCCAGGCGGCGGACTGCCCGGTGGTCATCGTCCACCTGACCAACCAGGAGGCCCTGAAGGAGGTGGAGCACGCCCGGGCGCGGGGGCAGAAGGTCTTTGTGGAGACCTGCCCCCAGTACCTGCTGCTGGACGACAGCGTATATTTCAACGAGGACTACTCCCAAGCCGCCCGGTACGTCTGCGCGCCGCCCATCCGGGAGAAGGGCCAGCAGGCCCTTCTGTGGAAAGCCCTGCGCCGGGGCGACATCCAGACCATCTCCACCGACCACTGCTCCTTCACCCTGGCGCAGAAGGAGATGGGCCGGGGGGACTTCACCAGGATACCCGGCGGACTGCCCGGTGTGGAGACCCGGGGCGAGCTGATCTACTCCTACGGCGTGGCCGCCAAGCGCATCAGCCTGGGCCGCATGTGCCGCGCTCTCAGCGAAAACCCCGCCCGGCTGTACGGCCTGTTCCCCCGGAAGGGCCGGCTGCACCCCGGCAGCGATGCGGACATCGTGGTCTATGACCCCGGCGCCAGCCATGTCATCCGGGCCGACGACTGCGTAGCCAATGTGGACTACAACCCCTACGAGGGCTTTGTCACCGCCGGCGGCATCCGGCAGGTGTGGCTCCGGGGAAGGCTCTCCGTGGAGGACGGCAAAGTCCTGGACGAAACGCCCCAGGGCCGGTACATGGCCCGGGGCAAGTGCTCCCTGTAAGAAAAGCCGCCCGGTGCTCACGCACCGGGCGGCTTCTTTGCCTGCTTACTCGCCCCAGACGACGTCCACGATGACGCCGTCCTTGATCTCGATATACTCGCTCTTCAAAATGTAGTCCGTCTTGCCGATGCGGACCTCCTGGTCGCCCACCTTGGTGGTCATCACCTCGGCGGTGGGGGTCTCGGTCTCGGCGGTGAAGAGCAACGTGGTGTGGGTGGTGTCCTCGATCCACTCGCCGTTGGCGCTGAGGACGTAATAGGGTTCCTGCTCCACGGAGACGATCTCGCCGCCCACCAGGGCGCCGGAGGCCATCAGCTTGGATGGTATATGCTCCAGGCAGTTCTCATACAGCTCCGCCGGGACGCCCTCGGCCCGGACGGTGTAGGTGACCTTGGTCATGGCCCGCTCGGCGGTGACCGTGTCGTTGGGCCCCAGCAGCTTCCAGCCCACCAGGGCCAGCACCGCCAGGATCAAAATCACGGCGATGATATCGACGACGTTGAACTTTCCAATGCGCTTTGCTTTCTGTTCCATGCTTTCCTCCAAAACGGGCATCGCCCGGTTTTCTCTTGTTGTGGACAACGTTCGTGGAATATTGTATAATATTTTCCGCCATTCCACAAGGACTTTTTTGTAAAGTGAGGCTTTTCCATGAAAGTCATCCACCTCATCAGCGGCGGCGACTCCGGCGGGGCCAAAACCCATGTGCTGAGCCTGCTGCAAAATCTGAACAGGACCATCACCGCCCAGCTGGTGTGCTTCCGGGACGGCCCCTTCGCCGAGGAGGCCCGGCAGATGGGCATTCCCACGGAGATCATGGGCGGCAACCACATCTTCCGCATCCAGCGGCGGCTGGCGGACTACATCCGCCGGGGCGGCTATCAGGTCATCCACTGCCACGGCGCCCGGGCCAACATGATCGGCGCCATGCTGCGCCGCTCCACCGGGCTGCCGGTGGTCAGCACCGTCCACAGCGACTACAGGCTGGACTACATGGGCCGCCCCCTCAGCCGCCTGACCTTCGGCACCATCAACGCCTGGGCCCTGCGGAAGCTGGACTACCGCATCGGCGTGTCCGACGCCATGGTGGATCTGCTCATCTCCCGGGGCTTTGCGCCGGACCGCTTTTACGCCATTTACAACGGCATCGACTTCACCCCCGCCCCCGACCAGGGAGACCGCCTGCCCTACCTGCGGAGCCTGGGGGCCGACGTGGATGAGAACTCCGTAGTGGTGGGCATCGCCGCCCGGCTGAATCCCGTCAAGGACATGTCCACCCTGATCCGGGGCTTTGCCGCCGCCTATGCCCAGTGCCCCCGGCTGCGGCTGGTCATCGCCGGAGACGGCGAGGAGAAGGACAAGCTGACCGCCCTGGCGAAGGAGCTGGGCGTGGAGCGGCAGGTGACCTTTGCCGGGTGGATCAGCGGCGGCATGGACCGCTTTTACAGCGCCCTGGACATCAACGCCCTGACGAGCCTGTCCGAGACCTTCCCCTACGCCCTGACGGAGGGCGCCCGCTTCCATCTGGCCACGGTGGCCACCGCCGTGGGCGGCATCCCCTACCTCATCGACGCCGACGCCAATGGCTACCTGTTCGCCCCCGGCGACTGGGAGGCCCTGGGGCAGCACCTGGCCGCCCTGGGCAGCGACGACGAGCTGCGCCATCGCCTGGGGGAGAAGCTGTACGAAAAGGCCTCCGCCCAGTTCTCCATCCAGAAGACCGTGGACACCCAACTGCACATCTACGAGGAGATCATCCGCCGCCACAGCCGCCCGAAGGCGAAGCGGGACGGCGTGGTCATCTGCGGCGCCTACGGCCGGGGCAACGCCGGGGACGACGCCATTCTGGAGGCCATTTTGCAGGAAATGCGCTCCATTGATCCGGACATGCCGGTGCTGGTCCTGAGCAAGGACCCCAAGGCCACCCGACTTGCCTACCATGTCCGCTCCGTCAGCCGCATGAACATCCCCGCCTGGCACCGGGCCATGCGCCGCGCCAGGCTCTATATCAACGGCGGCGGCAGCCTGATCCAGGACGTGACCTCCCGCCGGTCCCTGTGGTTCTACCTCCACAACATCCAAAGCGCCAAAAAATGCGGCTGCAAGGTGCAGATGTACGGCTGCGGCATCGGCCCCGTCACCCGGGAGAATCACCGGAAGCTGGCCGCCAAGGTGCTGAACCGGAGCGTGGACGTCATCACCCTGCGGGAGCCGGACTCCCAGGCGGAGCTGCGGGCCATGGGCGTCACGGAGCCGGAAATCCTGCTGACCGCCGACCCGGCCCTGACGCTGCGTCCCGCCTCCGGCGACGAGACGGACAGCGTGCTGCTCCGGGCGGGCATCCCGCCCCGGGGCCGGTATATCTGCTTCGCCCTGCGGCGATGGAGGGGCTTTGAGGAAAAGGCCCCCCTGTTCGGCGCGGCGGCAAAATACGCCTGGGAGACCTACGGCCTGACGCCGGTATTCGCGGCGGTGGAAAAGCACCTGGATCCCGGTGCGGGCCAGCTGGCGGCCCGGGGGCTGGACATCCCCTGCTGCTTCCTGGACGACGCCGGGGACGCGGGCACCATCATCGGCGCACTGAGCCGGATGGAGATCGTGGTGTCCATGCGGCTCCACGCCCTGATCTTCGCCGCCGGGCAGGGCATCCCCCTGGCGGGCGTGGTGTACGACCCCAAGGTGTCCGCCTTCCTGCGGTATATCGGGCAGGAGAATTTCACGGACCTGGACGCCCTGACGGAGGAAAGCCTCCGCTCCATGATCGACCGGGCGGCGGCCCAGGCCGCCCATCCCGAGGCCCAGGCGGCCGCCGTGAAGCGGCTCCAGCAGATGGAGCAGCAAAACGTCGCGGTGGCCCGGCGGCTGCTGGAGGCGCAGTAGCGTTCGGCGCAGAAGACCGCCGGCTGTTCAACAGCCGGCGGTCTTCCTTTTCCGGGGCCCTCAGTCCCCTTCTTTTTTCTTTAAGCTCCACTTGGGCAGCTTTTTCTCCGTCTCCTCCTGGATGCCCTCCAGGGTCATGCGGAGGTTGCTCTTGAACAGCAGCCCCACAAAGTTCCAAAGGCCGTCCCGGGTCTCCTTGTTCAGGTCCTTCATGGCCTTCACCATGGCCCCCGCCGCCTTGAAGCTGTCCGCCTTCAGATCCGTCAGCGTCACCGCGCCGGAGGCGGTCAGCACGTCGAACAGGGCGGTGACGAATTTCTCCCGCTCCTCCACCGGCATGGCGTGGACCAGCTCCCGCAGGGCCTGGTCGCAGAGGTGGGCCTGGGGCGTCACCTGCCGCAGCGTGACGAAGCGGGGCCCCAGCACCTGCCAGGAAAACCCGTCGTGCTGCAAAAAGCCCTTCTGGTCGCTGTCCACCACCATATAGGTCTCCTCGTGCTCCAGCAGCATCCCCACGATGGAGGACTTGGGCACGATGGAGTGGATGCGCTCCTCCACCCGCCGGTGCTCCGGCAGGTCCAGGATGGCGTCATGGAAGCCGGGACCGTCGTTGGACCACACGTCGATGATCCGCCGCTGCACCGCGGCGGGGCAGAACACGGCGGCGTATACCGCCAGATTGCCGCCCTTGGAGTGGCCGCCCAGCCGCAGCTTCAGCCTGGGAAACTGCCTGGCCGCGTGCTTCACATACTCCACAGCCTTCTTCTGGGCCGGGACCTCCGGCATGCAGGCCAGTTCGAAGTCCTCCTTCCAGCCCGCCAGGGTGTCGTCGGTGCCCCGGAAGGACAGGTACACGCCGCCGTCCCCGGTCTCCACGGCCAGGGCCGCGAACTGCTCGCTCTTCCCCACATCCAGCCAGTCCACGAAGCAGTTGAGCCTCATGTCCCCAAAGCGGCGGGACATCGCCATCTTCCGCAGCATGTCCGGGATGGCGCCGGGCACCAGAACGCCCATGTCGATCTTCTCCCCGGCGGGAAAGCGGGCAAAAAAGGCGTCTGCCGCCTGACGCAGCTCTACGCTCTCCCCCTCCCCGGGGGCGGGCACGATATCCTTGAAGTCCACGAAGGACAGCTCCGCCAGGATCAGGTTGTCCACCTCGTTGAAAGGCGACTGGGCCAGGGTCAGGTCCCCCCGCCAGTCCAGATAGTCCAAGAGATTTGCCATGTATGCCCTCCTTGCCGGAAACGGTTGTATGATGGTCTATTATAATCTACATTTTCCCCGGAAACAAGAGGTCTAACCGCCGCCCGGCCCTCATAGAATGCACCATCACGACCGAGAGGTGGACAACATGACGATTCTGACCCGAAACGAGGTGCTGCTGGAGGGCTCGCCCCTGGCGGCGCCGGAGTGGTCCCACGAAAATCACGGTGCCCGGTTTTACCGCGTTTTCCTCCAGGTGCCCCGCCTGTCCGGCACGCCGGACACCCTGCCGGTGCTGCTGCGGTCGGACCTGCTCCCCCAGGCGGCGGCCGGCGGGCCGCTGCGGCTCCGGGG
>JAUNGH010000077.1 GCA_030524605.1 Oscillospiraceae bacterium
CCAGGATGGAGACGTCGAAGGTGCCGCCGCCCAGGTCGTAGACCATGATCTTCTGGCTCTGCTCTTTATCCACGCCGTAGGCCAGGGCCGCGGCGGTGGGCTCGTTGATGATGCGCTTGACGTCCAGGCCCGCGATCTTGCCGGCGTCCTTGGTGGCCTGGCGCTGGGAATCGGTGAAGTAGGCGGGCACCGTGATGACCGCCTCGGTAACGGTGCTGCCCAGATACGCCTCGGCGTCGGCCTTCAGCTTCTGGAGGATCATGGCGCTGATCTCCTGGGGCGTGTAGGCCTTGCCGTCCACCGTGACCTTGTGGTCGGAGCCCATCTCACGCTTGATGGAGGAGATGGTGCGGTCGGGGTTGGTGATGGCCTGGCGCTTTGCCACCTGGCCCACCATACGCTCTCCGGTCTTGGAGAATGCCACGACGGACGGGGTGGTGCGGTTACCCTCCGCGTTGGCGATGACGACTGCCTCGCCGCCCTCCATGACGGCTACGCAGGAGTTGGTCGTACCGAGGTCGATACCGATGACTTTAGACATAAATGATTCCTCCCAAAATATATCGAAAATAAAATTTTAGACTTTCTGATCAGATAAGAGATAAGCGTGAAGAGATAAAAAATAGACTTTTCATATCCCTTATCTTTTCTCTTTTATCTTGATATCTCAATTCGCCACTTGCACGATGGCGTGGCGGATGACCTTGCCGTTCAGCTCAAAGCCCGCCTGGAACACCTGGGCCACTTCATTTTCCCCGAAGCTCTCGTCGTCGATGTGCATGACGGCCTCCATTTTCTCCGGGTCGAAGGGCTGCCCCTTGGCCTCGATCTCCGTGACGCCCAGCTTTTTCAAAATCTCCTGGTACTGGTGGAAGATCATCTCCAGGCCCTTCTTGTGGGGGGATTCCTCGTCCCCGACCGTGGCCACGGCCCGCTCCAGGTTGTCGTACACCGCCAGGAATTCCTTGACGGTGTCGGCCTTGGCATCCTGATAGATGCCGTCCTTTTCCTTGGTGGTGCGCTTGCGGTAGTTGTCATACTCCGCCGTCAGCCGGACAAACTGGTCCTTGACGGACTCCAGCTGCTTGGCGGCCAGTTCCATCTGCTCCACCTGTTCCCGGGTGAAGGTGTAGCCCTTCTCCTTTTTCTTCTTGCCCTTGGGGGCCTTTTCGGACTTTTCCGCCCCTTCCTCGGCCTGAGGGATCTCCTGCTCGGGACCGGCCTGGGTCTCCGGGGTCTCCTCCATGGGCTGCTTGTTTTCCTCGCTCATTCTTTGGCATCCTCCTTCGGGGGTAATTCCTGTTTTCCGAACAGCCGCGTCAGCCCATCGGCAAAGCCGGAAAGCCGTGCGGCCACTGTGGCGTAATCCATGCGGGTGGGGCCTACCACGCCGATCAGGCCCCGCATATCGTCTCCGATATCATAGCTGGCGACTACCACGCTGGTATCCTTCAGGGCGTCGCTGACGTTCTCCGGCCCGATTAAAATCTTCATGGGCCCCTCGTCCGGCATGGGGAGATTCTCCTTGCTGTCGGAGAGGAAGCTCATCAGCTCGTGGGCCTTGTCGGCGTCCCGGAACTCCGGCAGCTTCAAAAGCTGGTTGGCGCCGGCGGTGACAATCTCCCGCTGGCCCGCCTCATCCAGCGCGTCCGCGGCGTAGGAGATGGTCTGGGAGAGCAGTAAAAACAGCTGGGGCGGCACCTGTTCGGCCACGTTCATCAGCCGCTGGTTCATCTCGTCGGTGGAGATGTTGGTGAAGTGGCTGTTCAGCAGGCTCACCAATGTGGGGATCTGCTCCAAATCTACTTTTAACTGCAACCGCAGCAGCTGGCTTTTCACCCGGTTGTCGCCCATCATCATGACCACGATGCAGCTGCGCTCATCCACCGGCAGCAACTCAAAGCGGCGGGCGGTCATCTTCTTTTTTCCCGCGGCGGTGATATAGGTGGGATAGTTCACAAAGGAGGAAACCGCCCGGCCCGCCTGGGAGATCACCCGATCCAGCTCCTCCATTTTCAGCTGGAGGGATTGGTTGATCTTCTCCGTCTCGGCAATGGACAGCTTCTGCCGCTCCATCAGCTCGTTGACGTACAGCCGGTAGCCCTTGGGGGAGGGCACCCGCCCGGCGGAGGTGTGGGGCTGCTCCAGGTAGCCCAGCTCCACCAGGTCCGCCAGCTCGTTGCGGATGGTGGCGGAGCTGACGCTGCCGCCCATCTCGGCGGCGATGGCTTTGGAGCCCACCGGCTCGGCGGTCTGGATGTAATCCTCCACCACCACCTTCAGTATTTGCTTTTTCCGGTCCGTCAGTTCCACGCCAGCACCTCAGCCGAAGGCTTCCTCATTTGTTTTTGGCTTGTTTAGCACTCTCTTTCCCGGAGTGCTAAACCGAGTTTACCACCACGGGAAATCATTGTCAACGGATGGATATAAATAAATTGTAAACAAACAGCAGACGTTTTTTGAACTTTGGGAAATACGCCCGTTTTTTCGGGCCTTTCGCCGCCCGGGCAGGAAAAAGCGCGGACCAAAGGCCCGCGCTTCGTCCCAGTATTTAGGAGACTGCCTCACCAGGGAATCCTGCCCTCCATCTGCCGCGGAACCAGCCGCAGCTGCCGCAGCACGGGCATCAGGGCGGCAAACAGCGCCACCAGCACCAGCGTCTGAAAAGGCAGGCAGATCAGATTTTTCAGCGCGCTGGCGGAGGCCGTCACCAGATAGGCCTTTCCACTGAGAATCGCCATCCACAGCGCCCCCAGCACCACATTTTCGATATTGGTCAGCAGCTTTGCCAGAAGCACCCGCCGGACGGTGAGCCTGGCCCGGTAGAAAAACAGGGCGTAGATAAACACCCCCAGCATGGTGGTCAGGGTGTAGCCGGGGAAAAAGGGATAGCCCCCGCCGCCGGTGACGAAAAAGCTGAGGATGTCCTCCGCAAAGCCGAACAGCACGCCCAGCACCGGGCCGCACACCATGGCGCAGACGGACCTGGCCAGAAAGCCCCAGGTGATCTTGGCCCCGCCGAACAGCGGGACGGAAGGGATACTGCTCAGCACCATGCACATGGCGATCATCAGCGCGGCGAAGGTCAGCTTCCGCAGGTCCTTCAGTTCGGCAAGCGCGTCCCGCCAATAGGCGGCGGAAAATGGATGGGGATGCAATGACATAAAAAATCCTCCCTTTGTGTTTTCGGCAGTCCATAACGGAGCAGCCGCACAAAGGAAGGGTGTCTCGCCGGTCCCCATATGCGGCAGCGGGATGCGGAACACACACTGCAAGGCTGTTCGCCCTTTCGTCCGGAAAACAACTCCCCGTTTTTCCGGCACTATTTCACACGTGTGCTCCTACTCTGCCTTGATTGGATTATCATATGCCTTTCCTGCGGAAATAGCAAGCCCCATCCGCAAAAAAACAGCTCCTGGATTTCTTTCGAGCCATCCTCCTTCCCGTTGTCCAACGCCTCCGCCCTTTCCCGCGCCTGCAAACAGCCCCGGACTTTCGTCCGGGGCTGTGGCTTGGAGACGGGGAGTTTTACTTGGCCGCGGCGGCAGCCTCTTCGGCGGCCTTCTTGGCGGCAGCGGCCTTCTCCGCCTGCTTCTTCTTGATCTCCTTATACTTCTCCTTCTCCTCCGCGGTGGCGATGGGGAGAATGGCGTCACGGGGGCAGACCTTGGTGCAGAGCTTGCAGCCCACGCACTTGTCATAGTCGATGACGGCCACGCCGTTCACCACGTGGACAGCGTCCTTCTTGCACTCCTTCTGGCACAGGCCGCAGCCGATGCAGGCGTTGGCGCAGACGCTCATGGCGGCCTTGCCCTTGTCCTGGTTGGCGCAGGCCACATGGACCTTCTTGGAGGCGGGGACGGAGACAATCAGCCTGCGGGGGCAGGCGTTGGCGCAGGCCATGCAGTTGGTGCACTTGTCGGGATCGACAACGGCGGAGCCGTTGGGGCCGATGGACATGGCGCCAAACTGGCAGGCGGCCACGCAGGAGCCGAAGCCCAGGCAGCCGAAGGCGCACTCCAGCGGGCCGGCGGCCACCTTGGTGGCGGCCATGCAGTCTTTTACGCCCACATAGTCGAAGCGCTTCTTGGCGTTGATTCCGCCGTTGCAGCGGACAAACGCGACCTGACGCTCGCCGGAGGGGGCCTCCTGCCCCATGATGGCGGCGATGGCGGCGGCGTTCTCAGCGCCGGCGGGGGCGCAGGCATTGACGGGAGCGTTGCCGGCCAGGATGGCGGCGGCGCAGCCGGCGCAGCCGGGATAGCCGCAGCCGCCGCAGTTGGCGCCGGCCAGATGGCTCAAAATGGCTTCCTCGCGGGGATCTTTCTTCACCTCGAAAACCTTGGAGGCGACAGCCAGGACCAGGCCGAACACAGCGCCCAGCACGCCCAGCACGACAACGGCAGCGATAATATTGCTTATCATTTCAGACGCCTCCTTACCAGACCTTCAGGCCGGAGAAGCCCATGAAAGCCAGGGCCATCAGACCTGCGGTGACCAATGCAATGGGGAATCCGTCCCAGCACTTGGGATAGTCCGCGAACACCAGGCGCTCACGAATGCTGGCGAACAGCACGATGGCCACCAGGAAGCCCACGCCGCCGGTAATGCCGTAGACGATGGAGGAAATGAAGTTGTAGTTGTTCTGCACGTTCAGCAGCACGACGCCCAGCACGGCGCAGTTGGTGGTGATCAGCGGCAGATACACGCCCAGCGCGGTGTACAGAGAGGGCATGGACTTCTGCAGGAACATCTCGATGAACTGCACCAGGGCGGCGATGACCAGGATGAACGCCACGGTCTGCATGTACTCCAGGCCGAAGCGGGTCAGCACGAATTCGTTGACCACATAGCACACGGCGGAGGCCAGGCCCATGACGAAGGTCACGGCGATGCCCATGCCCACAGCGGTGTCGACCTTCTTGGAAACGCCCAGGAAGGGGCAGCAGCCCAGGAACTGGGAGAAGATGAAGTTGTTCGCCAGAATGGCGCCCAGCGTAATTGCCAGGAGTTCGTAAATCTGATCCATTATTTGCTCTCCTCCTTCTTAGGTCTGGACAGCGCCCACTGCATGGCGGCGATCAGCGCGGCCAGCACCAGGAAGCCGCCCACAGGCAGGGTCAGCATTTTGATGGGGAACTGGGAGGGAAGGATCTGGATGCCCTTGCCGTCGACGCCCAGCAGGCCGCCGCCGAAGGTGCCGGCGCCCAGGAACTCGCGGATGATGCACATGACCAGCAGCACGGCGGTGTAGCCGATGCCCTGGAAGATGCCGTCAAAGAAGGAGGCGGCGACGCCGTTCTTGTAGGAGAAGGACTCCGCGCGGCCCAGGATGATGCAGTTGACCACGATCAGGGGGATGAACACGCCCAGAGAGGAGGCCAGGGCAGGCACAAAGGCCTGGATCAGCAGATCCACGCAGGTGACAAAGCCGGCAATGACCACGATGAACATGGCGATACGGATCTTGTCGGGCACGATCTTGCGGATGGCGGAGATGATGATGTTGGACAGGGTCAGGATGATGGTAACGGCCACACCCATGCCCAGGCCGTTGAAGAACGAGGTGGTGATGGCCATGGTGGAGCACATGCCCAGCACCTGCACCAGCACCGGGTTCTGGGTCAGCAAGCCCTCAACAAACTGTTTTTTCAAATTCATAAGGCAATCCTCCTTCTCAGCCGATGGCGCCGGCAGCGGCCAGCGCGGCATTGACGCCGGTGGTCACGCCCTTGGTGGAGACGGTGGCGCCGGAGATGGCGTCCACATTGCTGCCCACGGTCAGGGTGCCGTCGGCGGCGCTCTTGCCCTCGAACTGGCTCAGCACGCCCACGCCGGCGGCGGTGGGCTCGTTGTCCATAACCTTGGAGCCGATGCCGGAGGTCTCGGAGTTCTTGACGATGGAGACGCCGGTGACGGCGCCCTCGGCGTCCACGCCGACCATCATTTCGATGTTGCCCTGGGAGCCGCTGGCCACCACCTTGACGGCGTAGCCGGCGCTCTGGCCGCCCTCCAGCACCTCATAGACGGAGTCCAGGGTAGCGCCGGCGGCGGACGCGGCGGCGGTCATGTCGTCGGTCAGCTCCAGCGCGTCGGAGAAGGCGGTGTTGTCGGGGTCGGCCACAACGGCCTTCATGGCGTTCTGGGTGTTCTCCCAGTTGATGGCCGCAATCTTGTCCGCGGTGACGGCGTTGACTCCGCCCAGGGCGGCGGCGACGATCACGCAGGTGACGAACAGAGTCACGGTCAGCTTGACGATGTACTTGGGGTCCATATCGACCTTTTCCTTGGTCTTCACTTCGTTACTCATTTCGCAGCCGCCTCCTTCTTGTCGGATTTCACGATGCCAAAGCGGGTGGGCTTGGTGTACTTGTCAATCAGGGCCACGCACAGGTTCATGACCATGATGGAGTAGCAGACGCCCTCGTTATAGGAGCCGAAGTACCGGATCAGCACAGTAAACAGGCCGCAGCCGATGCCGAAGACCAGCTGGCCCTTCTTGGTGACGGGGGAGGTGGCGTAGTCGGTGGCCATGAAGAAGGCGCCCAGCATCAGACCGCCGCCGAACACGCTGTAGAGCATCCACTCCACATTGGAGCCGTACTTGGGGAACAGGAAGGTCAGCACGGCCACGGTGGCGATGTAGGCCACAGGGGTCTGCCAGTTGATGACCTTGCGCCAGATCAGATAGGCACCGCCGATGATCAGCATCAGCGCGGAGACCTCGCCCATAGAGCCGGGGATCTGGCCCAGGAACATGGTCTTCAGGTCATAGGTGGCAAGCAGGGTCTCGAAGTCGCCGCCCTTCATCATGGCCAGGGGGGTGGCGGCAGTGACGATATCGACATTGGAGCCGATGACGGCGGCCTTGTTGACAGCGGGGTCCACCCAACTGGTCATGGTGCCGGCATAGCTGGCCAGCAGCACGGCGCGGCCCGCCAGAGCGGGGTTGACGAAGTTCTTGCCGATGCCGCCGAAGAGCTGCTTGACGACAATGATGGAGAAGAACGCGCCGATGATGATCATCCAATAGGGCATCTGCACGGGGCAGACGAAGGACAGCAGCATGCCGGTGACGACGGCGCTGAGATCACCCACGGACTGGGGCTTTTTCATCAGCTTGCGGTACAGCCACTCCCAGAACACGCAGGCCACCACGGAGACGGCGGTCAGGGTCAGGGCGCGGAAGCCAAAGTTGAAGCAGGCAAAGGCCAGGGCGGGCACCATGGCGATGATGACGTCCAGCATGATGGAGCGGGTGGTCTCGCTGCTGCGGATATGCGGATTGGAAGTGGCAATGAGCTTCAAATTCTTGTAATCCGTCATTTGTTCACAGCCTCCTTCTCTTGTGCGGCCGCTTTTTCTTCCTCGGCCTTCTTCTTGGCCTCGGCCGCGGCCTTTTCAGCAAACTGCTTGTTCTTTACCAGCTGCTTGCCGTACTTGAACATGTGGGTCAGGTGGAGACGGGCGGGGCAGCCGTAAGCGCATGCGCCGCACTCCATGCAGTCCATAACATTGGACGCCTCCAGCTCCTCCACCATGTTCTTGGAGGCGTACTGGTACATGAACAGGGGCTCCAGGTGAACGGGGCAGGCGGCGACGCACTTGCCGCAGCGGATGCACTGGGGATTCTCCACGGTCTGCTCCTCGTTCTCGCAGAAGGCCAGCATGGCGCCGGTGCCCTTGCCCACGGGAACGTCGGCGGTGTACTGGGCCATGCCCATCATGGGGCCGCCGGCGATAATCTTGTATGTACCGTCCTTCAGGCCGCCGCAGGCGTCGAACAGGAGAGAGACGGGGGTGCCGATGGGGCACTCGATATTCTTGGGCTCCACAACGCCGGAGCCGGAGACGGTGACCACCTTCTTCACCACGGGCATCCCCTGGGTGATGGCGCGGTAGATGGCGCAGGTGGTGTTGATGTTGAACACGGCGCAGCCGATGTTGCTGGGCAGGCCGCCGGGAGGCACCTGTTTGCCGGTAATGGCCTGGCACAGCTGCTTCTCACCGCCCTGGGGGTAACGGCAGCGCAGAGGCTCCACCACCACGGGGGCGTGCTGGGCGGCGATGACCTTGTTCATGGCGTCGATGCCGTTCTGCTTGTTGTCCTCCACGCCGATGACGACCTTGTCCACGCCGAACATCTTGGCCAGATACTTGCAGCCGCCGATGATCTCCTCGGGCCGCTCCAGCATGGTGCGGTGGTCGCCCGTGATGTAGGGCTCGCACTCCGCGCCGTTGATGATGACGGTGTCCACCTTGCCGATGCCGCCGGAGATCTTGGTGTGGGTGGGGAACGTCGCGCCGCCCATACCGACGATGCCGGCGTTCTTGACGGCCTCCACCATCTCATCAACGGAGAGGGCGTCGGGGTCCGCGGGGGCCTGGACCTCCTCGGACAGCTCATCCTGGAAGTCGTTTTCGATGATCACGGACGTGATGTTGCCGCCCATGGAATAGGGCCGGGGCTCCACAGCCTTGACCTTGCCGGAAACGCTGGCGTGGATGGGCGCGCCCAGTCCCCGGAATTCGCCGATCTTCTGGCCGACCTTCACATGGTCCCCCGCCTTGACGAGGGGGGTGCAGGGCGCGCCAAAGTGCATCGACATGGGGATGACCACCTCAGCCGGGGGCGCCAGCTGTTCGATGGCCTTTTCATTGGTCGCGGCTTTCATATCATGGGGATGAACGCCGCCAAAGAAAGCTTGTGCCATTGTCTTCACCTCATTTTTACTCCTGATAGCGTCCAGAGCGCGGTCAGACCCCCGTCCGACGGCGGACGGGGTGTTCAACTTTGACCGGACTACCACATACTGCGCTTCATTCTACACCCAATTTCAAAAAATGTCCAGACTGTGAACGACTTTTTTTGTGGAAAGAGGGCCTTTTTTTCACGGTTTTTTGATGGTTTTGGATATTCTTCCTTTCTTTATGGAAATTCGTCCCTCTCCGGCCCCCTCCCTTGTCAATTCCGCCGAAACATGATAGACTGTTGACAGCGTTCCGGTCGGTGTGCCGGACAGATGACTGTACGGAGGTTCTCTTATGACGGCTGAACTGATCGATAGAAAGCAACTGAAGGCCGACGCCAGGGCGCTGCTGGCGGAGGCGGAGGTGTCTCCCAAGGGCATGGTGGCCCTGTATCTGGGGCTGTGTCTGGTGCTGAACCTGCTGGTCTCCTTCAGCGGGAACGCCGGACTTCTGGGCACCTTCGTCAACATTCTGACCACTCTGCTGGGCTGGGTGCTGGGCGCTGGCTTCGTGCTGTACTGCATGGCTGTGCGCCGGGGCGAGCGGGCGGAGTTCCTGACGCTGTTCGACGGCTTTTCCTTCGTGGGAAAGATCATCGGGCTGAACATCGTGATGTCCCTGTTCATTTTCCTGTGGTCCATGCTCTTTGCGGTTCCGGGCATCATCGCGGCCTACCGCTACCGCTTCGCCCTGTACAACCTCTATGAAAATCCCGGCATCGGCGTCATGGAGGCCCTGAACATGAGCAAGCGGCAGACCCTGGGCTACAAGGGCCAGCTCTTTGCACTGGATCTGAGCTATCTTGGCTGGAGCCTGCTGGCCTCCGTCCCCGCGCTGGTCTACGCGGGAGCCGTTTACTGGAACATGCTCCAGTCCGTCCTCGCCTATACCGGCGGCCCGCTCCTCATGGATACCGCCGCGTACCTGGGTCTGCCGGACTGGGCCTGGACGCTGATCATCGGCCTGTGGTCCCTGGCGGCGGCTCTGTTCTACTTAGCCAATTACCAGTGCGTGGAGCTCGGCTACTTTGAGACCGCCAAGCGCACCTCCGGCGTGGGCGAGGGCGCCGCGCCCCGGCAGGAGTCCCCCTGGGGCGGCCCCGACAACCTGGGCGGCTTTTGATGCCTCTATAAACGTACAGCTCCCCGCGGCGTTCAGAACCGCGGGGGAGCTTTTTTGATGCCGGCTTCACAGGGCGGGAAACTCTCTGCGCACATAGCCGCTCTGCCGCAGGGCCAGGGCCAGCAGGGTGGAGGCCACGATGCCGAAGGCCGCCTGCACCAAGTTGCTGGGGATGCCCGCCGCGCTGCCCGCCA
>JAUNGH010000078.1:0-1759 GCA_030524605.1 Oscillospiraceae bacterium
TCCGTCCGGCGGCTGCGGCGCAGCTCGTCCCGGCACTGGTTCACCGCCACCCGGAACAGCCACCGCCGCTCCTGCTCCGCCGACGCGAATTCCGGCGCACGGTACAGCCGCTTGCAGAACACCTCCTGCAAGACGTCCTCCGCGTCCGCCGGATTCCCCATCTGCACCAGACAGAAGCGGTACAGCGCCGGGCCGTAGGCCGCGTAAGCCCGTTCAAACACTTCCTCCGCCGATGGCACCGCCGTCACCTCCCTCTCTGCTTATTATAACGGGCAAGGCAGGCGAAAGGTCACATGGGTGGGCAGGATTTTTATGGGCCGCGCAAGGCCGTTGGATATATCCATCCCTTTACCCTCCGCAGAGCGCGGCGGGACGGAGACACCCCCGGCCCGCCGCGGCGGCACGCCTCTGCGGGAAAACTGCGGGCCGATGCAGGCATCGGCCCCTGCGGGGGCGGCTTCACCCCAGCGCCACGTCCAAAACCATCATGACGAGAAAGCCTCCCACGAAGCCGCAGGTGCCCGCCCGGCTGTGGGCCTGGGGCACCAGTTCCTCCACCACCACATACAGCATCGCCCCGGCGGCAAAGCTGAGGAGCCACGGCATCAGCGGGTGGATCCAGGCCGCCATCAGCACCACCAGAATGCCGAACACCGGCTCCACGCTGCCAGAGAGCATCCCGCCCAAAAACGCCCTGCCCCGGCTCTGGCCCTCCTGCCGCAGAGGCAGGGCAATGGCCGCGCCCTCCGGAAAGTTCTGGATGCCGATGCCCAGGGCCAGCGCCGCCGCGCCCACGGCGCTCTCCCCCTTTGCCGCCAGGGCAAAGGTCAGGCCCACCGCCATGCCCTCCGGCACGTTATGTAGGGTGATGGCCGTCATCAGCAGCGTATTTTGCCGCCAGGCGGCGTCCGGCTGTTCCCGGCTCCGCCGCAGATGGGGCAGCAGCGCATCCAGCGCCGCCAGGAACACCACGCCCAGCAGCATCCCCGCCGCCGCGGGCAGCCAGCCGGGGCACGTTCCCTCCGCCGCCTGTTCGATGGCGGGCAGCAGCAGGCTCCAAACGGAGGCTGCCGTCATCACCCCGGCGGCAAAGCCCAGCATGGCCCTCTGGAACCGGGGCTTCGGCTCCCCGGCGAAGAAAAATACCGTGGCGGCGCCCAGGGTTGTCATCAGGAACGTGAAGCCTGTGCCCAGAGCGGCCCAGCCAAGGGACTGCAACATACAAATCAACGCCTTTAACTGGATTCGGGCGGAGCGCCGCCCGTATGCCAGTATAAGCGGCGGCGGCGCGGGAGGTGCCGGGACGCAAAAAACCGGGCGGCTCCCGCCGCCCGGCTGATTTCAGATTTGCTCCCGCTTCGCCCGGGCGATCCGCCTGCTTTTCTCCACGGACCGTTTCCGCACTTCCGACCGCTCCTCGTCCAGAGCCGTGTACAAGTTCACCACCACGTTGATCCCGCAGATGACCAGCCAGAGCAGATCACTTCCATCCGGCCCCCTGCCCCACAGGCACCGGATCAGCTTCTCCAACCCAAGGCCCAGCCACAGCAGGGCCAGCGCAAAGGTACCTTTGCTGTAAATCTTCATCCCACCGCCCCCTTTTCTCCATCATACAGGCCCTTCTCCGCTTTTACAAGCACCTGTCTTGCTTTTTCCTCCATTCTGTGCTATTTTACAGGTAACGGCATACAATGCAAGGAAGCTCATATAATTTCGCTGTGCATGGCGCGAAAGTTTCTACGGGGCCGCCGAAAGGTCC
>JAUNGH010000078.1:1859-9980 GCA_030524605.1 Oscillospiraceae bacterium
GCCGACCTCCACCTCCACGCCCCCCAGTATCCCATGCTGGGCATGGGCATGGACCTGCCCCTGCTGGACTGGCTGAACGCCTACGCCTTTCCCACCGAGGCCCGGTTCGCTGACCCGGACTACGCCCGGGAAATTTACCGCAGGCTGTCCCGGGAGCTGGTGGAAAACGGCACCACCCGGGTGTGCATGTTCTCCTCCCTCCACACCGGCGCTACACTGATCCTGATGGAGGAGCTGGAGCGGGCGGGCGTCACCGGATACGTGGGCAAGGTCAACATGGACCGCAACGGCGCCCCCGGCATCCTGGAGGAGACCACCGAAGAATCCAAGCGGGAGACTCTCCGCTGGCTGGAATCCTGTCAGAATTTCCGGCACGTCAAACCCATCCTGACGCCCCGGTTCACCCCCTCCTGCTCTGATGAGCTGATGGCTTTCCTGGGAGAGCTTGCGGCGGAGCGGGAGCTGCCGGTGCAGTCCCACCTGTCGGAAAACCGGGCGGAGATGGACTGGGTGCGGCAGCTCCACCCGGACTGCCCCCAGTATTGGGAGACTTACGCCAAATATGGCATGTGGAACAGCCGCACCCTCATGGCCCACTGCGTCTGGTGCGACGGGCGGGAGCGGCGGACCATCCGCGACGCGGGCGTGACGGTGGTCCACTGCGCCGACTCCAACCAGAACCTCTGCTCCGGCACGGCCCCGGTGCGGGCGATGCTGGACGAGGGCATCCAAGTGGCCCTGGGCAGCGACATCGCCGGCGGCGACCGCCTGAGCATGTTCGACGTGGTGGCCGCCTCCATCCGGGCGTCCAAGGCCCGGCGCATCCTGGACGGCTGGCAGACGGACTTTTTGACGGTGCCGGAGGGCTGGTATCTGGGCACCTCCGCCGGGGCGGCGTATTTCGGCGAGACGCCGGGCTTCGCGCCGGGGAATCCCCTCCACGCCGTCGTGCTGGACGACAGCCTGCTCCCCCAGCCCCACCCCCTGACGCCGGCGGAGCGGCTGGAGCGGTGCGTGTACCGGCGGCAGAAGGATGCCGTCCGGGCGGTGTGGAGCGCGGGGAGAAAGGTGTTTTCCGCTGAATAAGTACAAAAAGAGAGCCGAAAGGCTCTCTTTTTTACGTATCGTTCTTAATAAAATATTCCGCGTTCCGCAGCTCCTCCACCGTGTCCTCCGGTGCGGCCACGGTGAACGTCAGGAGCCCGTCCAGATTCAGCGCCTCCGCCAGCCCGCTCAGGCCATCCACCTCGTCCACATTGGGAAACACCTGGATCGTCAGTTCATTGCCCGTATCCGGAACTGAGACCCGCAGGATCTCCTCATATTCCCGTTCCGCGTCCGGGTCCTGTCCGGCCAGAAGCGTCTTCTCCTGCCAGCAGACGTAGATCCAAAGCGGCTCCACCGGCTCTCCGCCGGACGTCTCGTCATCCGCAGCCTCCAGCGGTCCCTCCAGCAGGCCGTCGATCTCCTTCACCAGCTTCGCGTCGTCAACGATGCTGCTGTCATTTCCGGTGCCGTTGAGGATTTCATAATAGTGATCCTTTGCCGCTTCCTCCCCCGCGCCGCAGGCGGTCAGCAGCAGCGCCGCCCCGCAGAGCAGCAGCGCAAAAGCTCGTTTCATGTCAATTCCTTTCTGCCTGTTAAAACAGGCGAATCACTCCCATGGTCAAAACCGTGATGAGAACGCCTGCGACAACCAGCCCCAGGAAGATGGCCGGAACGGCGTTGCGCATCCGGATATCCAGCACCGAGGCCACCAGGGCCCCGGTCCAGGCCCCGGTTCCCGGCAGCGGGATGGCCACCAGGATCACCAGCCCCATCAGGCGGTATTTCCGCACGATGCGCCCCTTCAGGTGGGCCCGGCGCTCCAGCCAGTTGATTTTCGGCCCGAAGAACGCCGTCCCCCGCAGCCAGTCCATCACCCGGCGGGCCAGCAGCATGATGAGGGGCACCGGCATCAGATTGCCCAAAACCGCCGCGGCGCAGGCCACGGCGGGCGGCAGCCCGGCGGCCACGCCCACGGGAATGGCCCCCCGCAGCTCCACCACCGGCACCATGGCGGTGCCGAGCGTCAGCAGCAGCTTTCCAAATACAGTTTCCAAACGGGTATCCTCCAAGACAGGATCACGGGCCGCAGGCGCGCCCACGGCCCGTGAAAGCGTTATGGACAGTTTACTCCAGGTTCAGGCGCTTTTTCAAGAAGTATGTCGTAACGACATAGAAAATGGCGCCGTAGACCACCACGCAGGCGATGAGGAAAATCATCAGGGCGTGGATGGAGGCCATATAGCTGAGATGGACATAGTTTGCGAGAAAATAATCCAGGCCCGTGGCGTCCGCGAAGATGACGATCATGGAGGTCACCATCTGCACGGCGAACTGGAAGATGAAGAAGAACGCCACCGACCAGGCCATCTTGTGGCTTGCAAAGCTGTGGCCCACCGCCAGGGCGGCGTAGAACTGCAAACACATGGCGCAGCAGCCCAGGAAGCACAGCGCCACGACCTCCAGCGCGATGGCCGTGCCGTTGACGGCGTAGTATGCCTCCAGCTTCCGCAGCTCTCCGAACAGCTCGCCAACACCCTGGAAGAAATATTTGATGAAATCAATGTCAAATGCCACGATACAGGCCGCCGCGATCACCATTGCCACCGTGGCCGCAAACCAGACTGCGGAGACAATCAGCTTGCTCCACACCTGCTGGTGGACGGACACCGGCAGCGTCAGCATCACATAGCCCTCGTCCTGAAGCAGATTCTTGTAAAACCGCTGGACCATCACCACAACGCTCATGATGCACACCGCGAAGATCGCAATGCCAAAGGCCATCACCAGCAGCACGCCCAGCATATCCAGAATCCGGTACCGGGTGTTCAGCAGCCCCCGGGCGGACAGGTTGGCGCCAAAAGCCGTCGCCAGCAGCACCAGGTACAGGGGCAGCATGATCCGCCCCGTGGCACGGAACTCGTGCTTCATCAGCTTTCTCAGCATTTGAACACCTCCCGGAACAGTTCGTCCACGCTCATGCCCTTCTCCTCCCGGATATCGTCCACGGAGGACTGGAGCACCATGCGCCCCTGGTTGATGAAGATGACCTCGTCCAGCACCTTTTCCACGTCGGCAATCAGGTGGGTGGACAGGATCACCGCCGCCTCCGGGTTGTAGTTGCCGATGATGGTGGAGAGGATATAGTCCCGGGTGGCGGGGTCCACACCGCCGATGGGCTCATCCAGCAGATACAGCCTGGCGGCCCGGCTCATGACCATGATGAGCTGCACCTTCTCCCGGGTGCCCTTGGACATCTGCTTGATGCGCTGCCGGGGCTGGATGTTCAGGTGGGCCAGCATCTCCTCCGCCGCGTCCCGGCGGAAGTCGGGGTAGAAGTCGCCGTAAAAGTCCAGCAGCTGGGCGGCGGACATCCAGGTGGGGATGGCCGTCCGCTCCGGCAGATAGCTGACCTGGGCGTGGCTCTCCCGCCCCGGCGTCAGGCCGCAGACGGTAAGCTCGCCGCCGCTGGGGGTCAGCAGGCCGTTGGCCAGCTTGATCAGGGTGGTCTTGCCGCTGCCGTTGGGGCCAAGCAGACCCACGATGCGGCCCGGCTCCACGGAAAAGCTCACGTGGTCCAGGGCGGCCGTGTGCCCGTAATTCTTGCAAAGATCCTTACATTCCAAAGCCGGCATCATCGGTTCCCTCCTCTCCCGCCTCCTGCCGCAGCAGGGACATGATCTCCTCCCGCCGGAAGCCCAGCCGGAGCATCGCCGCCAGAAACGTCTTGATATGGCGCTCCGCCAGCCCTCGTTTTGCCGTTTCGATCATCGCTTTGTCCTCCGTCACAAATCTGCCTGCGGTCCGCTGGGTGTACACCAGTCCGTCCCGCTCCAACTCCGCCAGCGCCCGCTGCATGGTATTGGGGTTGACGCCGGCCTCCGTCGCCAGGTCCCGCACCGACGGCAATCGCTCCCCCGGTGGAAACGCGCCGGAGACGATGCCCACCTTGATCTGCTCGATCAGCTGCGTATAGATCGGCGCATCGTTGGAAAATAACCATTTCATGGGGCACACCTCCCGTTCAATTGTACTATCCAATTAGTACAATAACACAAGAGGGGCGGATGTGTCTATATTAGAACAAAATATTCTAAAAGTAAATAGAATATTTTGTTCTAACTTATGCTTGACACAGGTGATGGAGATGTTTCAACGAATTCGGGACCTGCGGGAGGATCACGACCTGACACAGACGCAGGCCGGCGCGGTGGTGGGTGTCTCCCAACGGACATATGCTTATTATGAGAGCGGGCAGCGGATGATTCCTCCGCAGGTACTATGCGCTTTGGCGGACTTTTATCACGTCAGCGTGGACTATCTGCTGGGCAGGACAGACCAGCCGGCCCCTTACCCGCCCAAAAAGCAAACCGGCCCGTGAGGGCCGGTTTTTTCGCGCATATATACATATGGAGATCAATCGAAACGCGCGGCGGGGCGGGGACACCCCGCCGCATGAACGCTGAAACACATCAAAATTCATTGCAGGGGCGGATATGATCCGCCCGGAACATGCAGGCTTGCGGGAACCGGGCGGCTAATAGCCGCCCCTACAGGGGAGAGGTTATCAGCAAGGCAGTTGGTCAAAAGATTTGGCGTGCGTCCCCCCCACGCCTGTCAGGCGTGCCGGCCCCCCTATGAATACCGCTTATCCAAAATCCCCACGACATCCGCCAGGGCCCCCTGCCGGGCGTCGGCAACAATCGTGGCCCCACTCTCCCGCACCAGCGGCACACAGTTGGCCGGGGCAAAGCCCTCCGCCGCGATGCGCAGCATGGAGAGGTCGTTGGCCTCGTCTCCCGCGCAGTAGACATGCTCCATGGAGATCCCCAGCCGCGCCGCCAGCCGGCGGACCATACCGCCCTTGTTGGCGCCCTTGGCGGTCATCTCCAGCAGAGTCCTGCCGGAGAAAATCAGCTCGTAATCCTCCGCCCAGCCCTGTTCCGCCAGATAGCGCTTGACCGCTTCCAGCGTCTCATGCTCCGCCTCAAACAGCAGCTTGCCCAGGGGCAGGGGCACCTCCAGCAGAGACGGTGCCTCCGTCACGCCCACCTTGGTCAGGTGCTCATGCTGGCGGGTGATCTCGTTGGGATGGACCGCATGGATCACGTTGTCGATGTGATACGCCTCCACCGCCGCGCCGGGAAAGCGGTCCAGCACCGCCTGGGCCCGCTGGCGGACGCAGCCGTCCAGCATGGCGGTCTCCAGATACTCCCCCTTGGCGAAGTCATAGAGCGCCGCGCCGTTGCACACCACGCCGGGAGTATTCATGGGCACCTGGCCGGCGTATTTGATAAAGGCCGCCAGGGCCCGGCCGGTGGCGATGGCAAAGCGCCCGCCCTCCGCCATGAAATACTCCAGCGCCGCCCGGTTCTCCGCCGGCAGCGGCGGCACCGGCACGCCGGTCCGGAGGGCGTCCTCCGTATAGATCAGGGTATTGTCAAAGTCGCTGGTCAGCAAGACACCGTTGAATTTTCCCATCTGTACCGTCCCTTCCGAAAAACGTCCCGCCGCCCGCGATGCGGACGGCGGGACCTCTGTGATCCTTATGCTTCGCCTGCGGGCGCGGAACCGCCCTCGCCGCCCTTGCCCCGGCGGCGTCCGCCCCGGTGGTGGGGCCTGCGGCGGCGCTTAGTCTCGCCGTCGCCGCCTTCCGCCGCCTTGGCCTCCGGCTTGGGCTGCTGGGGCTTGGGGCCCTGCTGCTTGGGCGGGCGGGGCTTCTGGCCGCCCTTTTTCTCCTCGCCGGATTTGGGCTGCTGCCTGTTCTCCGCCTTGGGCTGCTGGCTCTCGCCGGCGGGTTTGCCGCTCCGGCTGCGCCGTCCGCCCCGGTGGCGGCGGCGGGGCTTGCCGCTGTCGCTGCCCTCCACGCCCATCTTCTCCCGGACGGGCGCGTCCTCCAGCTCGGGGGCCGCGTAGAAGGGCGTCGCCAGAATGGGCGCGGCAAACTCCTCCTCTTCCCGCTCCTCCACGTACCGGGCGGGGCGCTCCGGGATTTCGATGCCCTCCCGGCTGCCCTTGCCGTTGCGCAGGACCCGGACCTCGCAGTTGCGATACTTCTTCAGCGGTTCCGGAGCGCTGTCCAGGCTGACCTTCATGGTCTCCCGCAACAGGTCCACGCTTTTCACATTGCCGGGGCCGTCCGGCGTCTGGACGAAGGACTCCACCTTGGGCATCCGCTTGGCGGCGTCCTCATAGGCGTTCTGCTCGTATTTCAGGCAGCACATCAGCCGCCCGCAGGTGCCGGAGATCTTGGTGGGGTTCAGGCTCAGGTTCTGGGTCTTGGCCATCTTGATGGAAACGGGCAGAAAGCTGTCCAGAAACTGGGAGCAGCAGAAGGGCCGCCCGCAGATGCCAAGCCCCCCGATCATCTTGGCCTCGTCCCGGACGCCGATCTGGCGCAGCTCGATCCGGGCCCGGAACACGGACGCCAGATCCCGCACCAGTTCACGGAAGTCCACCCGCCCGTCGGCGGTGAAGTAGAAGATGATCTTGTTGCCGTCAAAGCTGGCGGAGACATTCACCAGCTTCATCTCCAGGCCGTGGTCCGCGATCTTCTTCTCGCAGATGTCGAAGGCCTCGCTCTCTTTTTTCTTGTTGTACTCCACGGTGCGGCGGTCGTTGTCCGTGGCCATCCGCAGCATGGCGCACAGCGGGCTCACGATGGCGGAGTCCTCCACCTCGTGGTTGGCCTCCGTGCAGGTGGCAAACTCCGGGCCCTGGGCGGTCTCCACGATCACCTGGTCCCCCATCTTCACCTGGACCCCCCTGGGGTCGAAATAATAATTCTTGCACCCGCCCCGAAAGCGGACGCTGATCACTTCTGTCAAAGGATACCCTCCAATTCCGCTGCCAGCGCGCCCAGCACATGGCCGGGACCCACATTGTAGGCGCATTCGCCGCGATACTTCTGCAGCAATTCTATTGTGGACATGATTTGGGTTTTTGTCAAGTTTTTCGCAAGAAATGGCGCGATTTCCCGGTCCATTTCCTCCGGCGGCTGCCCGTACAGCAGCAAAAGCGCCGCCGCGAAGGCAGCCCGGCCCCGGTCCAGCATGGCCGTCAGATCCTCCCGGGTGGCGCGTTTTTTCTCCAGCCGCACCGCCAGCTCCGCCACGGCGCCACGGCGGCGGCTGCCGATGGCCCGGCACAGGGCGTCCCCCGCCTCCGAGGTCTCCCCCGCGGGGTCCGCCGCCGGGTGGAGCTTCAGCTCCACGCAGCGGGAGCGGAGGGTCCGGAGCACCGCCGCCCCGTTTTCCGCGCAGAACAAAAACGCCGCGTAGGGCGGGCCCTCCTCCACGATCTTCAAAAGGACGTTCTGATCCTGCTCCGTCAGCAGGGCGCAGTCCGGAAAGAGGTAGACCTTCCGCCGCCCCTCGTTGGGGCGGATGTAGGCGTCCGCCCGGATGGCGCGCACCACGTCCACGGCAATGTTCTTGTGCTGGTCGTCACGGACGGTGACGACGTCCGGGTGGATGTCCCCCAGCACCTTGCGGCAGCTTGGGCACACGCCGCAGGGGCGGCTCCCCTCCGCCGTGCACTCCAGCGCCGCGGCGGCGTATTTCGCGGCGGCCAGCCGGTTGCCGCTGCCGGTAAACAGCAGGGCGTGGGCCAGGGTGCCGCGGGTGGCGGCCTCCCGGACACGGGCGGCAACGGGGTCGGTTTCAGGCAGGCCAAACAGGCTCATGGCGGCACTCCTCTCCTGATTTTTTTTGATTTTACCACAAAGCCGCGAAAAAGGGAATACGGATTTCCTCCCGGCAAGCAGGCGGCGCCCTCTCTTTTCAAAAGCAGACCACGCCTCCCGCGCGTTTACGCAAATTTTTTCAATTTGTGCCCATTCCATGCCCTTTTGTGAAATATTGCCAGAGTTTTGGCAGAATTGCTTCAATTTCAGCAGAGTTTCTTATGCTATTTATGCATTGTTTTCCAGCAGACTTCCTATTATAATATTTATCGGTCAATTTTTATGCAAACGTTTACTGTAAACACCAGATAGCTTTTCTGCCTTTCCGGCAGCGACAAAAAAACGGAGGAATGAAAATGAGCAAAAAGTATTGTTACCTGTTCACCGAGGGC
>JAUNGH010000079.1 GCA_030524605.1 Oscillospiraceae bacterium
GGCGGACATTGCCATCGTCTATCCGGAGGAGGGCACCAGCAACCTGCCCGACGGCGCGGCACTGATAGCCGGCGCGCCCCACCGGGAAAACGCCATGGCCTTTCTGGAGTTTACTCAGAGCGAGGATGTCCAGTCCCTGGTGGTCAACGACTTCGCCCGCCGCTCCGTCCGGGCGGACGTGGCGGACCGGGACACCCTGCCGCCGGAGTCCGAGTTGCACATCATCGACTACGATGTGGCCTGGGCCTCTGAGATCAAAGAGGAATTTCTCCGCCGCTGGACGGAGCTGTGTGAGGAGGCGGGCACATGAAGCAGCCTTTCCGCTCCTCCTTCCGCCGGAAGCTCACTGCGGCGTTTTTGGCGGTGGGCGTCGTCCCACTGCTGATCTGCGTCGTGCTGATGCTGAACGTGTTCCAGCTCTTTCTGGCCCGCAGCACCGAGGACGCCGCCGCCACCCAGCTGGCCGCCGTCACGGAGGATATGGGCGGGCTTCTGTCCTCCTGCGAGGATGTCATGCGGCAGCTGGGCCGCCATGACCGCATCCTCCGGGCGTTAAACGGCGCCGGTCAGAACAGCCAGACCGTGTACAGCGCACTGTACGCCGCGGCGTCGCCGCTGCTGCGGGAGGCGGATTTCTCCCTGTACGACGCCCGTGGGTGCCTGCTCTACACCACCGCCACGGCTTCCGCGAAGGCGGATCTCTCCACCACCTGGGGACTGCTGGCGGCGGCGGGAGGGACTTCCGGCGTGGTATACCGGAACGTGTCGTCCGGGGGCACAGCCGCCGGCTGCATGCAGGCCGCCCGGGCCGTCCGCTCCGGCGGGCATTTGGCGGGCTATGTGGTGGTGAGCCTGAACAGCGGCCACTTCCGCCGCCTTCTGGAGGGAAAATACGGCGCCGGCAGCGATGTCATCATCCTGGACGCCTTTTGGGACGAGGTCTACGCCACGCCGACCCTGCAGAATGAAGCGCTGGCCGCCACGCTGCGCCAGCGGCTGCTGGCCGGTCAGGAACTGGCAGGGGACGGGGAAAACGTGCTCTATCACGTGGTCCGGGAGGAGGTCAGCGGCTTTTATGTGGTCCTCCGCCAGCCAAAGCCCGTGGCGGACTGGGTCATGCGGCTGCTGTACCTCATCACCACGCTGTCCATTCTGCTGTGCCTGGGGTTGTGCCTGGCGGTCTCCATGGCGTTCTCCCGGCAGGTGTTCCGGCCCATCCGCTCCCTGAACAGCGCCATGGCCGCCGTGGAGGGCGGCGATCTGGACGTCCGGGTGGAGGTCACCGGGACGGACGAGCTGAGCCAGCTGGCAGGCCGCTTCAACCGGATGACGGAGCGGCTGAAAACCAATCTGACGGACTCCATCCGCCAGCAGCAGGAGCTGGGCGACGCCCAGATCCGCATGATGCAGGCCCAGCTGAATCCCCATTTCCTTTACAACACCCTGGACACCCTGAAATGGATGGGCAAGATCCACCGCATCCCGGAGGTGGCCACCATCTCCGCGGACTTGGCGGACATCCTGCGCCGCAGCATCTCCGCCGGTGAATTCGTCCGCCTGGAGGACGAACTCCACCTGCTGGAGCGCTATGTGGAGATCCAGAAGATCCGGTTTGCCGGGAAATTTGAGTTCCGCACGGAGGTGGACGACAGCCTGCTTGACGTGCTGCTGCCCAAGCTGATGCTCCAGCCCCTGGTGGAAAACGCCATCATCCACGGCTTTGAGGACGGCGTGCCCGGCGAGATCACCGTGTCCGCCGCCTGTGCCGGGGACGAGCTGTTTTTGACGGTGGAGGACAACGGCTGCGGCATGCCCCCGGAGAGCCTGCGCCGCTTCCGGGAGCAGACCGCCCCCACCGACCGCCACCTGGGCCTTTACAACGTGGACGCCATTCTCCGCCTCCACTACGGGGCGGACCACGGCCTGAAATTCCTGCCCCCGTCCGGTGGCCGGGGGACCCGCATCCGCATCGCCATCCCCATCACACGGCAAGGAGGGACTGCATCATGATGAAAGTGGTCGTCGTCGAGGACGAGGAATTGGTCCGGCGGGGCATCGTGCTGGCCGTGGACTGGGCCGCCGTGGACTGCGTGGTGGCGGGCGAGGCCGCCAACGGCGAGGAGGGGCTGGAGGTCATCCGCCGCTGCCGGCCGGATCTGGTGGTCACGGACATCAAAATGCCCCGGATGGACGGCATTGAGATGGTCCGCCGGCTCCGGGCGGAGGGCATCGCCGCCTGCGTCATCATCCTGACGGCGTACAGCGACTTTGCCTACGCCCAGTCGGCGGTGAAGCTGGGAGCCGTGGACTATCTGCTCAAGCCCTTCCACGACGGCGAGCTGGAGGACGCCGTCCGGCACCTTCAGCTCCGGGCGTCCCGGGACACCCGGGCCCCCGGCGGGCCGGAGCTCCCCAGCGGGGAGCAAAAGAGCAAATACGTCCGGGAGGCTATGCGCTATATCGCGGAGCATTACAACGCACCGGACATCTGCGTCGGCTCCGTGGCCCGCTTTCTGGGCGTCAGCGAGGGGCATCTGAGCCACGTGTTCAAAAAAGAGACCTCCTGCACCCTCAGCAGCTACATCACCAACTATCGCATCCACGCGGCCATGGAGCTGCTTCAGGACTGCCGCAGCCGCGTCTACGAGGTGGCCGAGCAGGTGGGCTACCGGGATATCACCTATTTCAGCAGTACCTTCAAAAAGCTGGTGGGGCTCTCTCCCTCCGAATACCAAAAGCGGTGTCAGTGACTTATCCGGGCCCCTTTTCCGGAAAATTCCCCTTTCTTTGAATTTTTTGCTTACATATTTTCCTCAAATTGTGGTAAACTATAGGTGCAGCGTGCAGTCCCGGCAGACGTAAGTCCAGTTGCCGGGACCGCGCGCATTCTTTTTATATCAGGAGGGCCCCTCTATGTTTCAGCCAGGAGATCTTGTCGTATACGGCACCACCGGCGTGTGCCGGGTGGAGTCCATCACCCGGCCAAATCTGACCGGGGCCGACCGGAACAAGCAGTATTACCTGCTCAAGCCCTTGCAGCAGGACGGCGTGATCTACACGCCCGTGGAAAACCAGAAGGTGCCGATTCGCTCCGTGATCTCCGCGGAGGAGGCGGAGGCCCTGATCGACCTGATCCCCTCCCTGCGGGCGGAGGCCTGCCGCGCGCCCACGCTCCAGGCCCTGGCCCAGCACTATCAGACCGTGGTCAGAAGCCACGACTGCAAGGATCTGATCGAGCTGATGATGTCCATCTATACCAAGCGCCAGCAGGTGGAATCCCAGAAGCGGCGGCTGGGCATGGTGGACGAACGGTACATGAAGCAGGCGGAGCGGCTGCTGTACGGAGAGTTCTCCGTCGCCCTGGGGATCCCCTTCGAAGACGTGCAGCCCTACATCGCCCGGCGGGTGGACGGCAGGCAGCCGTCCCGGGCGCAGTAAAAAAGCCAGCAGCCCCGGCTGCTGACTTTTGTTTTGACGGAGCCTGACAGGGAAGAGGCCGGGCCTCCTTCCGAAAAGGGCTTCCCATTCTCCGCGGCACGAAAAAGCGCCCCAGATATCCCGGAGGATATCCGGGGCGCCCGTTTGTTCCGGCGCCGGATGCTACGGCAGATAGTTCAGCGGATTCTTTGCCACGCCGTTGATGCGGACCTCAAAGTGGCAGTGGTTGCCGGTGGAGTTGCCCGTGGAGCCGACCCTTGCGATCTGCTGGCCCTTGTAGACATGCTGCCCCACGGAGACCGTCAGGCTGCTGTTGTGGCCGTAATAGGTCTCGTAGCCGTTGTTGTGCTTGATGCGGACCAGATAGCCATAGCCGCCCATCCAGCCTGCATAGGTGACGGTGCCGCCGTCCGCCGCGTAAACCGGCGTGCCCCGGGGCGCCGCGATGTCGATGCCCTTGTGGTTGGTGGAGCCGATGCCGCCGGGGGACTTCCGCCCGCCGAAATAGGAGGTAATCCGCCCCGATACGGGCCAGCGGAAGCTGCCGGTGGGCATCCAGGTGGGCCGCTCCTTGGTGCCCTGGAGCCGCTGCTCCGTCACAGGCTCCCGCAGTGTGACGGAGGACAGCACTGTCCGCTCCGTCTCCTCGCCGTTGACGTAGGTAACGGTGGCTACCACGTCGGCGGCGCCATACACGCCGGCGGAGGTGATCTTGTAATCGCCCTTGTACAGATTGGCGCTGTCGGTATACTCGATGTCGTACATGACATCTTCCACATACCGCTCCCGCTGGACCACCGTCATGGTCAGATAGGGGACGGAGGCCGACAGGGTCAGCACTTCTCCGATCTGCAGCTTGTCGATGTTATAGCCGGGGTTCAGCGCCAGCAGCTCCTTGGAGCTCAGGCCATGGTCCTCGGCAATCTCCGACCAGGTGTCGCCCTTTTTCACCTCATAGGTCACCTCGGCGGTCTTGGTGCTGTACAGCGTCTCCGCCAGATACCCCAGGTTCATGATGTCCTCGCTGGGCACGAACTCCTGTCTGATCTCCACATCCTCGGCAAACTCGCAGGAGATGGTGTCCTCATTGGTGGCGGCGGTCTGCAGCTGGTCCAGCAGCTCCTCCAGCGCCCCTTCATAGGGCGTGGCGCCGATGCGCTCGCCGTCCACATACAGGCAGTAGGCCGAGGTCACCAGGCCGATCTCCTCGGAGAGGCTCTCCTCAAAGGTCTCCCCGTCCACCAGGTCCTGCCGCTTCAAAAGGCCGGAGGAATACTGGATCAGGGAGTCGTCGATGGTGAAGCTCTCGCCCAGCGTCCTGGCCGTGACCTTCTCCAGGTTGGCGCGGGCCTCCTCCGCCGTGGACTGGGAGGGCACCGCCGCGATCACCTCGCCGTCATAGGTGACGGTGGTGCCCACGGTGTAGATGGAGCAGAACAAAATAATGGCCGCCAGGCCGCAGCAGGTCCCCATGAAAACAGCCGGATGCAGCTTATGCCGCCCCAGCCGCGCCCACAGGCGCTCCGCCAGCTTGCCCACCCGCCTGCGGCGGCCCCAGGTGTGCTCCCGCAGAAGGCTTCCCAGCATGGGCAGCATGTTCCAGATAAACAGCAGGAACTGAATGGGCAGCCGCTCGGACTCCGGGAAATTGTGTCTCCGCTCCTCCCGGATAATCTGCCGCCAGCGGCGCCGTGTGCGACTGATCCTTCGGACGGCCCCGCGGTACAGCGCTCCCAGGCTCACTCCGTCTTCCGGCTCCTTCGGGGCCGTCCGGCGGCGCCGGGGCGCCGTTTGCGTCTCTTTTTCCTCCCAGGCCGCAATGGCCGCCTGCCCTCTGCGGCCTGTCCGGGGCTCCGGCTCCTTGGCGCTTTGCCGCCTGCCGCGCTCCTGTTTCTTTAAATCCTGACTCATAAATCTCCTGTTATGAAATACGCACGAAAAAGTTACAATTTGTTACCGTTTCCATGATACCTCTTTTTGTCAGCTCCGTCAACCCCTTATTTTGTTCAAAAAGTGTTCAATTCCTCGGGTTTTGCCGGGTTTCCCCACCGCAGCGTCTGGGATCGGCCCCGTCAGTTTCGCACATTTGACGAAGGGATTCATGACAAAACCGTGAATTTTTGTGGGCGATTTTTGAATTTTGGATTGACCCGGCGAGCCAGTCGTGTATAATGAAAACGGTATGAATTTCTATTCCGGACTTTATTTTTGGAGGAAATCAAAATGTTTGAGTTCTTGATCAAAAAGCTGAAAGCACATCCCCGCAAGATCGTTTTCACCGAGGGCACCGATCCCCGCATTCTGGAGGCTTCCGCCCGCCTGCTGTCCGGTACCTTCCTGACCCCCGTCCTGGTGGGCAACGCCGAGGAGATCCAGGCCGCCGCCGAGGAAATCGGCTTCAATATCCGCGGCGCCGAGATTGTCGACCCCGAGACCTTTGCCGACATGGACAAGATGGTCGCCGCCATGGTGGAGCTCCGCAAGGGCAAGATGACCGAGGACCAGTGCCGCACCGCGCTGAAGCAGGCCAACTACTTCGGCACCATGCTGGTGAAGCTGGGCTATGCCGACGCCCTGCTGGGCGGCGCTACTTACTCCACCGCCGACACCGTCCGTCCCGCCCTGCAGATCATCAAGACCAAGCCGGGCAACAAGATCGTCTCCTCCTGCTTCATCCTGGTCCGTCCCTCCGCCACCGGCGACCGGGAGGTCCTGGCCATGGCTGACTGCGCCATCAACATCAAGCCCACCGAGGACGAGCTGGTTGAGATCGCCCTGGAGACCGCCTCTACCGCCAAGACCTTCGGCATCGACCCGAAGATCGCCTTCCTGAGCTACTCCACCCTGGGCTCCGGCAAGGGCGAGGATGTGGACAAGATGCGCAACGCCTGCGCCAAGGCCAAGGCCGCCGCGCCGGACCTGCTCATCGACGGCGAGCTGCAGTTCGACGCCGCCGTGTCCCCCCGTGTCGCCCGCACCAAGTGCCCCGACTCCCAGGTGGCCGGCCACGCCAACACCTTCATCTTCCCCGACATCAACGCCGGCAACATCGGCTACAAGATCTGCCAGCGCATGGGTTCCTTTGAGGCCTACGGCCCCATCCTGCAGGGCCTGAACGCCCCCATCAACGACCTCTCCCGCGGCTGCAACGCCCAGGAGGTCTACTCCATGGCCATCATCACCGCCGGCCTGTGCGAGGACTGATCCGTCTCACATCCTCAGGCAAAAGCCCCCGGAGAAATCTCCGGGGGCTTTTTGGCGCCTTGGGCCAGGGGTCCCCGAGCCGGGCACCAAAAAGGAGCGGGCCGCCCTGCCGGGCGGCCCGCTCGTGCGAACTTTCAAACTCAGCGCAGGTTGAAGAAGGCCTTCATGCCGGGATACTCGGCAATGGTGCCCAGCTCTTCCTCGATGCGCAGCAGCTGGTTGTACTTGGCCACGCGGTCAGTGCGGCTGGGAGCGCCGGTCTTGATCTGGCCGGCGTTCAGGGCTACGGCGATGTCGGCGATGGTGGCGTCCTCAGTCTCGCCGGAGCGGTGGGACACGATGGCGGTATAGCCGGCGCGGTTGGCCATCTGGATGGCGTCCAGGGTCTCGGTCAGCGTGCCGATCTGGTTGACCTTGATGAGAATGGCGTTGCCCACCTTCTTCTCAATGCCGGTGGCAAGACGCTCCACGTTGGTGACGAACAGGTCGTCGCCCACCAGCTGGACGCGGTCGCCGATGGCCTGGGTCAGCATGGCCCAGCCCTCCCAGTCGGTCTCGGCCATGCCGTCCTCCAGGGAGATGATGGGATAGGTGTCGGCGAACTGCTTCCACATATCCACCAGATCCTGCTGGGTCAGCTTGCGGCCGGACTTGGGCTGGATATAGCACTTCTGGTCCTCGTCCCACCACTCGGAGGAGGCGGCGTCGATAGCGATCTTGAAGTCCTCGCCGGGCTTGTAGCCGGCCTTCTCGATGGCCTGGACGATGACCTTCAGGGCGTCCTCATCCTTGGCCAGGTTGGGGGCGTAGCCGCCCTCGTCGCCCACGCCGGCGGCGGGGGTGCCGTTTTCCTTCAGGACGGTCTTCAGGGTGTGGAACACCTCGGCGCAGCGGCGCAGGGCCTCACGGAAGGAGGGAGCGGAGACGGGCATGATCATGAACTCCTGGATCTCCACGTTGTTGGTGGCGTGAGCGCCGCCGTTGAGGATGTTCATCATGGGCACCGGCAGCTGCTTGGCATTGACGCCGCCGATATAGTTGTACAGGGAGGTACCCAGGCTCTCAGCGGCAGCCTTGGCGCAGGCCAGAGAGGCGCCCAGGATGGCGTTGGCGCCCAGGCGGGACTTGTTGGGGGTGCCGTCCAGCTCGATCATGGCCTTGTCGATGGCCACCTGATCCAGGGCGTTCATACCGATCAGGCACTCGGCGATCTCGGTGTTGACGTTCTTCACGGCGTTCTCTACGCCCTTGCCCAGGTAGCGGCTCTTGTCGCCGTCCCGCAGCTCGCAGGCCTCATAAATGCCGGTGGAGGCGCCGGAGGGCACGGCGGCACGGCCCATGGTGCCGTCCTCCAGATAGACCTCCACTTCCACGGTGGGGTTGCCGCGGCTGTCCAGGATCTCGCGGCCCAAGACATCGACGATTTCAAGAATCTGCTTCATAAACTGTTTCTCCTTCTTCAAAAAATATAAGATCTTTCAAACATAATGATCGGCGGAGGGCGCTCCGCAGGGATTTCCGCTGTTATTATATCGGTAAACGATTACCCTGTCAAGAATGGAACGCTTCCTGAATTTTAAAAATCCGTCCCGTGCCGTCGCAGGTACGGGAAAGCCGCCCTCTGCCGGGAAACAGAAGACGGCCCCCGGCGTTCCGCCGGGGGCCGCGGGCTTTGCTGAACTTTTCAAGTTCAGCAAAGCTTTGATGAAAAACGAAAGACACCCCTCCTGGGTTTCTTTCGTAACTATCTTCCTTCCCGGCATCCGGCGCTTCCGCCTCCCAGCCGCGCAAGAGAAAGCCGCCCTCTGCCGGGAAACAGAGGGCGGCTTTTCGTATGTGGTGAACGCTGTGGGACAGCGCTTACAGCATGTTCATCAGGTTGAAGGCCAGGATCAGGCCGGAGAACACGATGGAGACAGTGGAACACAGCTTGATCAGGATGTTCAGAGAGGGGCCGGCGGTATCCTTGAAAGGATCGCCCACGGTGTCGCCCACAACGGCGGCCTTGTGCTGCTCGGAACCCTTGCCGCCGTGGTGGCCGCCCTCGATGTACTTCTTGGCGTTGTCCCAGGCGCCGCCGGCGTTGGACATGAACACGGCCATGGCGAAGCCGGTGACGGACACGCCGCCAAGCAGACCGACCACGCCGGTGGGGCCCAGGATCAGGCCGGTGGCAATGGGGACGATGATGGCCAGCAGGGCGGGGGCGACCATCTCACGCAGGGCGCCCTTGGTGCACAGGGACACGCAGGAGGCATAGTCGGGGTCGGCCTTGTACTCCATGATGCCCTTGATCTCCTTGAACTGGCGGCGGACCTCCACCACGATGGACTGGGCAGCCTTCTGCACCGCGCTCATGGTGAAGGCGGAGAAGACGAAGGTCAGCATGGCGCCGATGAACATGCCGACCAGAACGGTGGGGCTGGTCAGGGTGAAGTTCAGGGTCTCGGTGGTGTTCTCCTGGACGATATTGACGTAGGAGACCAGCAGAGCCAGGGCGGTCAGGGAAGCGGAACCGATGGCGAAGCCCTTGCCGGTGGCGGCGGTGGTGTTGCCCAGGGAGTCCAGCGCGTCGGTGCGGTCGCGGACGGACTCGGGCAGGCCGCTCATCTCCGCGATGCCGCCGGCGTTGTCGGCCACGGGGCCGTAGGCGTCGGTGGCCAGGGTGATGCCCAGAGTGGACAGCATGCCCACGCCGGCGATGCCGATGCCGTACAGGCCCTGGTTGAAGGCGGCGGTGAAGGCGCCGGAGCCGTCCACGATGACGGTGGAGCCGCCGGCGGCGAAGTAGCTGATCAGCACGGCCACGGCCACGATGATGATGGAGGTGAGCGTGGACTTGAGGCCCAGGGAGATGCCGCCGATGATGATGGTGGCGGAGCCGGTCTCAGACGCAGCAGCCAGCTCCTGGGTGGGTTTATAAGTATCGGAGGTATAGTACTCGGTGAAGTAGCCGATGGCGCAGCCGCCGATCAGGCCGCACAGGATGGCGATGTACACGCCCATGTGGCCGCCCAGGATGAAATAGGTCAGGGGAGCAGCCAGGACGGCCGCCAGAATGGCGGCGGTGTAGGTGCCGGTGCGCAGGCTCTTCAACAGGGACTCCTGGGTGGCGTTCTCCTTGGTCTTGACCAGGAAGGAGCCCAGAATGGAGCAGACGATGCCGCACACGGCCAGGGCCACGGGCAGCAGCATGCCGTTCCAGCCGTATCCGCCCACGGCGCCCAGCGCGAAGGTGGCCAGGATGGAGCCGACATAGGACTCGTACAGGTCGGCACCC
>JAUNGH010000080.1 GCA_030524605.1 Oscillospiraceae bacterium
TCAATATACTCCCGCACCCGGTAGACGGCGCCGATCTCGTCCTCGCAGATCCGGCGGCAGTTTTCGATCTCCTCCGGCGGGATGGTGTCCACCACGGTCATCATGACGGTGGGGACGTACTTTTGAATCTCCTTGGCAAAGTCCTTCATGGCCTGATAGGCCCCCTTCTGCACCGGGTGGCACAGGGCGTCGTACTTTTCCGCCGTGTCGGTGTTCAGGGAAATGGACACCATGTCGAACCGGCCCGCGAAGTCCGGGCAGATGTCCCGGCCGTGGATGAGACTGCCGGTGCCGTTGGTGTCCATGCGGGTGAAGATCTTCGTACCATGCTCCTTCATCCGGTCGATGACCCAGCAGATGTCGTCGATGCGGTAGCTGGGCTCGCCGAAGCCCACGAACACCAGCTGCTTGTACTTGGAGAGATCCCAGCTCTCGATGGAGTCCAGCATCTCCTCGCGGGTCGGCTCCCGCTCCAGCCACAGATTGTGGGTGTAGATGCTGCCGTCGTGGCCGTTGTGCCGCAGGCAGAACTCGCAGTTGAAGTTGCAGCGGTTGGTGGGATTTACATACAGGTTGCCGCCGTATTCATAGGTGATGGTGAAGCCTTTTTTCATCGGTACCGCTCCTTCATTGAAACTGTTCAAATGGAGGCCCGCCGGGGCCGGCAGTGTGGGCGGCGGCTTTTTCATGCCTTCCCCTCCAGTCCGAACAGCCGCAGGCCGTTTTGCCAGGTAATATCCGTCATTTCTTCCGGGGAAACGCCCTTCCACTCCGCCAATTTTTCGATGACGTAGGGCAGATACCGGCTGTCGTTCCGCTTGCCCCGGAAGGGCACCGGCGTCAGATAGGGGGCGTCCGTCTCCACCACGATGCGGTCCAGGGGGGTGATGGCAGCCACCTCCGGGGCCCGCTTGGCGTTTTTATAGGTGATGGGGCCGTCGAAGCCCAGATACCAGCCCCGCTTCAGCAGCTCCGCCGCCATCTCCGGGCTGCCGGAGAAGCAGTGGAACACGCCCCGGACCTCCGGGTACTCCAGCACGATGGACAGGGAATCCCCGTGGGCCTCCCGGTCATGGATGACAACGGGCAAATGCAATTCCGAAGCCATATCCAGCTGGCGGCGGAACACTTCCTGCTGGAACTCCCTGGGGGGATTTTCCGCCCAATAGTAGTCCAGGCCGATTTCCCCGATGGCCACCACTTTTTCATGCGCGCACAGCGCCCGGACGGCGTCAAAATCCGCGTCCGTGCAGCCGCCGCAGTCCTCCGGGTGGATGCCCACGGCGGCGTAGACGTGGGGATATTGCTCCGACAGGCTGACTGCGGCCCGGGAGCTGCTCACATCGCAGCCGGGGTCCACCACCAGGCCGACGCCTGCGGCGGGAAGGGCGGACAGCACCGCGTCACGGTCGGCGCTGAAGCCGCCGGAGTCGTAATGGGCGTGGGTGTCGAAGATGGGCATAGGGTCACCTCATTGTTTCTGGTATGGATATCTTACCACAGTTTTTGCAAATAAAAAGGGTCAGAGTGTGAATTTTCCATGATCCCAGCCCGCCGGAGGCGAAAAAAAGGACATCCTGACGGATGTCCTCTCTTTACCGTATCAGCACGATCAGCCGATCTTGTTCAGCTTCAGGGTCATGGCGCTCTTTCTGTGAGCGGCCGTGTTCTTGTGCAGAACGCCCTTGGCAACAGCCTGATCGACTTTCTTCACTGCAACCTTGTAAGCGCCATCGGCCTCGGTGCGATTGCCTTCTGCGGCAGCAACCTCGAACTTCTTGATGGCAGTCTTCAGCGCGGATTTCGCAGCCTTGTTGCGTGCGTTTCTCGCCTCACCGATCAGAACGCGCTTCTTGGCAGACTTAATATTCGGCAAACCAAACACCTCCTTAGGCAAATTCACCCGGCGGAACAGGATTTTCCACCGTGCAGAATGATATTTTAGCAGGGAAGTTCCCAAAAAGCAAGAGTTTTTTTCGATTTTCCGTGCATTTTTTGCATATTGTGTTTCCAACCGCAAAACCTAGGGAGGAGACCACTAGATTTTGTGTTGGGAGGAACCGCATTTGTTTATAAAACGCACCGACCTGGCCCTGGAGGCCCGGGAATTGTGGCAGGAATCCGCCGAAAAGACCACCCGCCTGTCCGGCGTCAAGGCGGCGAAAACCAAGCTGGAGGGCTATCCCCTGACCCGGGTGGACATCCTGGACCGCCGGGGCGAGGAGGCCCTGGGCAAGCCCAAGGGCAGCTATCTCACCATTGACCTGACCACCTTCTGGCAGCGGAAGGCGGACTTTTTCGAGCGGGCCGTCCGGGCGGTGGGGAGCCAGCTGAAGGAGCTGCTGCCCGCCGAGGGCCCGGCCCTGGTCATCGGCCTGGGCAACGCCGCCATGACGCCGGACGCGGTGGGGCCGCTGGCGGTGGACAGCATTCTGGTCACCCGGCATCTGATCGCCGCCATGCCCAGGCAGTTCGCAGGGTTCCGCCCTGTGGCGGTGTTCCGCACAGGGGTGCTGGGCACCACCGGCGTGGAGTCCGCCGAGGCGGTGCGGGGCCTGGTGGCGGAGGTGCGGCCCGCGCTGGTCATTGCCGTCGACGCCCTGGCCTCCCGCCGGGTGGGGCGGGTGTGCGCCACGGTGCAGCTCAGCGACACCGGCATCATCCCCGGCTCCGGCGTGGGGAACCACCGGGCGGCGCTGAACCGGGAGACCCTGGGCGTCCCGGTGTTCGCCGTCGGCATCCCCACGGTGGTGGACGCCGCCACCCTGGCGGCGGATCTGCTGGAGGAGAGCGGCATCACGGAGGTGGACGGGCAGCGGCTGCGGCACGGAAAGCAGGAGCTGATGGTAACGCCCCGGGACATCGACCAGCAGGTGCGGGATCTTGCAAAGGTGGTTGGATACGGGATCAACTGGGCTTTGCAGGATCTGGAGATCGAGGAGATGAACGCGCTGCTGTCATAGCCCGCCCGGAAGCGCAAAAGCCGCCGCGGGATCCCGCGGCGGCTCTCCGTGTCATAGCTTTTCGGTTTCCGCCCCGGCGGCAAGCTCCTCCGCCGTCAGGGTCCCGGCGGCGTCCAGCAGGGCCGTGTGGAAGCTGCCGGGCCCCCTGTCCCCCGCCGTGCGCTCCGCCTGCCGGGAGCAGGTCTTCCAGAACGCGGACGCCAGCACTGCGGCGGAGACCGGGTCCGGCTCCACGGCGGCAAACACGCCGCACAGCACGGACAGCATGCACCCCGTCCCGGTGACGCGGGACATCCATCCGCTGCCGCCGGAGACGCACCAGGCGGCCCGTCCGTCGGTGACGATATCCTCCGGCCCGGAGAGCAGCACCACGGTCCGGCGGCGCTCCGCCAGACGCATCGCGGTCTCCAGCTGCTCCGCCCGGTCGGCGGGGACGGGGCTGTCCACCCCCTGCTCCCGGCTGTCGCTCTGGGACAGGGCCTGGGCCTCCCCCAGATTCACCCGCAGGATCGTGGGCGTGAACAGGTGCAGCAGCTCAAGGGTGCGCTCCAGCCGCCAGGGGCTGGCACCCACGCCCACCGGATCCAGCACAACCGGCCGGCCCAGCCGCGCCGCCTCCCTGCCGCACAGCAGGCAGACCTGGAACTTCTCCCCGTCCGGCGTGCCGGTGTTCAGCACGGTGGCATCGCTGACGGCGGTGATGTCCGCCATCTCCTGGGGCGCCTGGGCCATCATGGGGCTGGCCCCCACGGCCAGGGCCAGATTGGCGCAGTCTGTGGCGGTGACGATGTTGCTGACGCAGTGGACCAGGGGCCGCCGCTGCTTCACGGCGTCCAGACGGGTGAAGTCGATCATAAAAACCTCTTAAAAAATCAGTGTTCCAGAGACGCGCGCATGGAGTTCAGCGCGCCGCTCTTCTGCAGGGCGAACACCAGGGCTCCGGCCAGGATGGAGCCGCCTACGGTGGACACGAGGAAAAGCAGAACGTAGGTATAAAATGTGATAGTGGCGGGATCAACGCCAATAATGGAAGTGGCGATGGGATAGGACAGCAATCCGCCGATGATGCCGGTGCCGAAGATCTCGGCCGCCAGGGTCACGGGCAGTTTTTTGCTCTTCCAGTAGGCAACGCCGCACAGCAGCGCGCCGCACATGCTGCCGGGGAAAGCCAGCAGCGTACCCCACCCCAACAGGTTCCGCAGCACGCTGGCCACAAAGGCCACGGCCACGCCGTACCAGGGGCCCAGGAACACGGCGCACAGGATGTTCACCATGTGCTGCACCGGGGCGCACTTGCTGCCGAACACGGGGAAGGAGAACATGCTGCCCACCACGGCGACAGCGCACAGGATGCCGGCCAGCGCCAGCTTTTTGGTAGAATTGCTCTTCATAAAAAACACTCCTTTGAAGAATCGGGATCGCACGGAGAAAACGGCGGACCTTGCAGCGTTTTCCCCTTGCATGGCAAGGTTCAGGCGCGGCCGCGCCTGTTGAAAACTTCGGTCGAGGCTCGCTGGCCTCCTCTCACGCCGGAACACGGCTTCCCATCGCTGCAATGCGGCCCGGACACAGGGCGCTCCCCCTCTGTCCGCTCCCGGTGGACCGGGACGCCATATCGTTTCTCCGTCACACCCCTTTCCTGCAAAAGAGCTGAAAAAACGGCGGGAACCTGATGGTGCCCGCCGCGTCGGAAAAGCGTGATGACTTCCTACGGCGGCATTACCCGCATCAGGTAAAAGGGTCGAAGCGTCCGCTTCCTCTCAGCCCGCAGGCTCCCCTGTTTTTCAAGGGTATTATGACATTTGGCAAAAAACTTGTCAAGAGGGTTGCAAACAAGAAAAAAAGGGCGTATGATAAAAACTGTTAAAAAAGGGGAGTCCGCTGGCGCGGGCTGAGAGGAGACCGTGAAGGTCTCGACCCGGAACCTGATTTGGATCATGCCAACGTAGGGAAATCATGAGGCGTATTGCCGCGGACAGACCTGTTTTGGGATGTTCGCGGGCTTTTTGCTTTTAGGAGGAGACGATATGAAACTGAAACCTGAGCAGCTGCGGCTGTACGCCGTGACGGACCGGGCCTGGGCGGCGGACGAGGACGCCCTGCTGGCCCAGATTGAGGCCGCCATAGACGGCGGGGCCACGATGGTTCAGCTGCGGGAAAAGCACCTGGACAACGCGGCCTTCCTGGCGGAGGCGGAGCGCTTCGTGGCCCTGTGCCGGAGGAAGGGGGCCGTCAGCATCATCAACGACAATGTGGAGATCGCGGCCAAGACCGGGGCCGACGGCGTCCACGTGGGGCAGGAGGACCTGGAGGCCGGCCGCGTCCGGGAACTGCTGGGGCCGGACAAGATCGTCGGCGTCTCCGCCCACACGGTGGAAGAGGCCCAGGCCGCCCAGGCGGCGGGAGCGGACTATTTGGGCACCGGCGCGGCCTTCGTCACTGGCACCAAGACCGACGCCAAGCCCATCTCCCGGGAGACCATCCGGGCCATCACCGCCGCGGTGGATATCCCCGTGGTGGCCATCGGCGGCATCAGCCGGGACAACCTGCCGGAGCTGAAGGGCTGCGGCCTGGACGGCGTGGCGGTGGTCTCCGCCCTGTTCGCCCGGAGCGATGTGAAGGCCGCCGCGCAAGAGCTGCTTGCGCTGTCGGAGGAGATGGCGGAAGCCTGAATTTTTGAAAACCGGGACATCCCCGTTTTCCGCGGTACATTGGGGGCACCACCTTGTGCCGCGCAATAAAACTTTGCTGTCAAAAAGAAAGGAGCACATCATGAGAACAGCATTGACCATTGCTGGAAGCGATTCCAGCGGAGGCGCCGGGATCCAGGCAGACATCAAGACCATGACCGCCAACGGCGTATACGCCATGAGCGCCGTCACGGCCCTGACTGCCCAGAACACAACCGGCGTCACAGACATTCTGGAGTCCACCCCGAAATTTTTGGAGGAGCAGCTGGACGCCGTTTTCACGGACATCTTCCCCGACGCGGTGAAGATCGGCATGGTATCCTCCGCCCAGCTCATCGCCGTCATTGCGGACAGGCTGCGGCAGTACGGCGCGAAGCACGTGGTGGTGGACCCGGTAATGGTGGCGACCTCCGGCGCGAAGCTGCTGCGGGACGACGCCGTCGACGCGCTGACAGGCCGCCTTCTGCCCCTGGCGGAGGTCCTGACCCCCAACATCCCGGAGGCGGAGATTCTGTCCGGGATGAAGATCGCCTGCCCCGCCGATATGGAGGCCGCCGCCAAATACATCAGCGAGACCTACGGCTGCGCCGTGCTGTGCAAGGGCGGCCACGACCTGAACGACGCCAACGACCTGCTGTGGCGCAGCGGCGCGGGCAAGTGGTTCAACGGCCGCCGCATCGACAACCCCAACACCCACGGCACCGGCTGCACCCTCTCCAGCGCCATCGCTTCCAATTTGGCGAAGGGCTATGACCTGGACGATTCCGTGGAGCGGGCCAAGGGTTACATCTCCGGCGCCCTGGCCGCCCAGCTGGATCTGGGCGCGGGCCGGGGACCCATGAACCACATGTTTGCGCTGAAGGGGGCGTTTTTCGCATGATCTCCCCCATCATTGCCGCCGTTTTTGCGGTGGTTTACCTGCTGGCCACGGTGCGGCTGTGCCGGGGCGTGAAGCTGGACGCCAGGGCGCTGTGCCTGGGCGGCGTGATCTGCGCGTTGACGCTGGTGCTGGCCGCCATCCGGATCCCGCTGCCCACCGGCTCCAACATCACCTGCGGGTCCTGGATCCCGCTGATGCTGCTGGCCCTGGTGTACGACTACCGGCTGGCGATGCTGACGGGCTGGGCCTGCGGCATCCTGGTCATGATCCTGATCCCCGGGTGGGAGGCGGTCCACTGGGCGCAGATTTTCGTGCAGCAGCTGGTGTGCTTCTCCTGCCTGGGCTATGCCGGCGTCTTCGGCAGCGGCAAGCGGTGGAAGGCCGTCTGCGGCATGGCTCTGGCGGTGGCCATCCGGTGCTGCGGCCACGTCCTCAGCGGCGTGATCTTTTACTCCCAGAACGCCTGGGACGGCTGGGGCGCCTGGGGCTACAGCCTGGCCTTCAACTCCTCCAGGCTGATCGAGGGGGTCCTCAGCATCCTGATCGTCTCCCTCCTGCCGCTGGGACTCATGCGGCGGACGGCGCTTCAAAAAGGAGGAAACGCATGAGCACAACAAAGAGACTGCTGAAAGCCACGGAGGACATCTGGGCGGGATACCACACCCATCCCTTTGTGGAGGGCCTGAAAAACGGCACCCTGGACGTGAAGAAATTCCGCCGCTACATCATCCAGGACTACTGGTATCTCATGGAGTACACCAAGGTCTTCGCCGTGGGCGTGGCCAAGAGCAAGAGCGTAGAGGTCATGAAGCTGTTCGCCAAGTACATCCAGGCCATCCTGGACGGCGAGGTCGATGTCCACAACGGCTACATGGGGATGCTGGGCATCACCCGGGAGGAGCTGGAACAAACGCCCATCGCCCAGGATAACCGCTCGTACACCGCCTATATGCTCAGCGTTGCCTATAAAGGCGGCGAGGCGGAGGTGCTGACCGCCATCTTCTCCTGCGCCTACAGCTACGAGGTCATCGCCCGCAGGATCGTGGAGGAATGCCCCGCCGCGCCCGACCACCCGCTGTACGGCAGATGGGTGCGGGGGTATATCACCCCGCGCTACACCGGGAACAACGTGGTGCTGATGGAGATGCTGGAGCGGCTGACAGCGGACTACACCGAGCCGCAGCTGCGCTATCTGGAGGAGATTTTTACGGCCTGCTCCCGGTACGAGGCCTCGTTCTGGGACATGGCATGGGAGGAACGGACATGAAAAAGACTTCCACTTTCCAAAACAGCCTGATCTGGTTCGGCGCGGGCGTGTCCCTGGCCGAGATCCTGACGGGCACCGCCTTCGCCCCCCTGGGCATGGCAAGGGGCTTCGCCGCCATCGTGCTGGGCCACGTCATCGGCTGCGTGATGCTGTTTCTGGCGGGCCTCATCGGCGGCCGCACCGGCCGCAGCGCCATGGAGACTGTGAAAATGAGCTTCGGACAAAAGGGCGGACTGCTGTTCGCCTTCCTGAACGTCCTCCAGCTGGTGGGCTGGACCGCCATCATGATCTACGACGGCGCCCTGGCCATCGGCGGCATCTTCGACGTGGGCAGCTGGATCTGGTGCCTGGTCATCGGCGGGCTGATCGTTTTGTGGATCGTGGTGGGCGTCACCAACCTGGGCTGGATCAACAAGGTCTCCATGGCGGCGCTGTTCATCCTGACGCTGATCCTGTGCAAGGTCATCTTCTTCGACGGCAATCCCGTGGGCGGAGACCTGGGCGAGGCCATGACCTTCGGCGCGGCGGTGGAGCTGGCGGTGGCCATGCCCCTGAGCTGGCTGCCCCTCATCAGCGACTACACCCGGGAGGCGGAGAAGCCCTTCCAGGCGACGCTTGCCAGCACGGTGGTCTACGGCCTGGTGTCCTGCTGGATGTACGTCATCGGCATGGGCGCGGCCATCTACACCGGGGAGTACGACATCGCCGTCATCATGGTGAAGGCGGGCCTTGGCATCGCGGCCCTGGTGATCCTGGTGCTCTCCACCGTGACCACCACCTTCCTGGACGCCTGGTCCGCGGGCATCTCCGCGGAGTCCCTCAGCAAAAAGCTCAACGGCAAGTGGACCGCCGTGGTTGTGACCGTGGTGGGCATCGCGGGGGCCATCCTGTTTCCCATGGATGACATCACGGGCTTTCTGTATCTGATCGGCTCCGTGTTCGCCCCCATGATCGCCATTCAGATTGCCGACAACTTCCTGCTGAAGCGGGACCGCTTCGGCGCGGACGCGGATGTGCGGAACCTGATCATCTGGCTGGCGGGCTTCATCGCCTACCGTTGGCTGATGGGCGTGGACACCCCGGTGGGCTACACCCTGCCGGATATGGTGCTCACCGTTCTCCTGTGCGTTCTGGCGGAGAAGCTGGGCGGCAAAAAGACCGCAAAAGTGGCCCGATAAACGAAAAGAGAGACGGCGCCGCGCCGTCTCTTTTTTTGCTTATTCCGCAGCTGCCCGCATCATGGCGATCTCCCGGGCATACCCCGGCAGCTCGTTGGGCGTCTCCAGGCAGAAGGGCAGGCCCTTCAGCGCCGGATGGCGCACCACCCGCGTCAGGGCCTCCAGGCCGATGCAGCCCTCGCCGATACAGGCGTGGCGGTCCTTGCGGGCGCCGGTGGGGTTCTTGCTGTCGTTGAGGTGGACGGCCTTCAGCCGGCTTAGCCCGATCACCCTGTCAAATTCCGTCAGCACGCCGTCCAGATCATGCACGATGTCGTAGCCCCCGTCGGAGATATGGCAGGTGTCCAGGCAAACGCCCATCTTGCCGGAGAGGGCGACCCGGTCCAGGATCTCCCGCAGCTCCTCAAAGCGGCCGCCCACCTCGCTGCCCTTGCCCGCCATGGTCTCCAGCAGCACGGTGGTGGACTGGTCCGGACGCAGGATGGCGTTCAGGCCCTCTGCGATATAGGCGATCCCGGTCTCTATTCCCTGCCCCACATGGCTGCCGGGGTGGAAGTTGTAATACTGCCCCGGCACGTGCTCCAGCCGGCGGAGGTCGTCCGCCATTGTCTCCCGGGCGAAGGTGCGGTTGGCATCCTCTTTCCCGCAGAGGTTCAGGGTATAGGGGGCGTGGGCGATGACGGGGGCGAACTGACGCGCCCGCAGCAGCTCCGCCAGCGCCGCCGCGTCGGCGGGGTCCAGGTCCTTGGCCCGGCTTCCCCGGGGATTGCGGGTGAAAAACTGAAAGGTATCCGCCCCCAGCTCCAGCGCCTGCC
>JAUNGH010000081.1:0-1268 GCA_030524605.1 Oscillospiraceae bacterium
TTTTATTTCGTTTAGAAAACGGCTTTTCCCAATGCCGCCCATTCCATAAATAGCAATAATTTCGTGGTAATTATCTTTTTTTAACAACATCTCTATGGAACAAGTAATGGTATTTCGTAACTCATCCCGATCAACAAATCTTTTTGGCATGAGAGCATCTAATTCCAATTTCAATGCATTCGTAGACAAAAACTCACCCTCATTCTCTAGGCCTAAATCAACAGATAATTTAAGATTATCCTTTAATATAAGAATAGCACAATTGGTTATAAATTCCAAGTGCCGTATTAATGGTTTTGCATATTCGTTCATGACGGCCTGCTTCCGAACAATCTAACTATGCCAAATAAAGAAGGAGAAAAGCACTGCCCTACTTTAACAGGACAGTGCTATATTTATTAAACTCCAGCTCAGAGAACTGTTTCCACTGGAGGATGTATTTATCATCAATGATCCTGTTGTCATGATAGTGTCCGAAAAACCAGCATGAAAAACGGCACTGTTGGCTGACCATCTCCAGAAAATCGGTCAGTTGATCTGTCCCATAGCCGGGGTCGATCTTGCGGACGATATTGCTGGGGGTACAGTGGGTCAGGATGCAATCCACCATCCAGTTGACTTTTGCCAGATTGCTCAGGGCTTCTGCGTACTCTTTAGCATTAGGCATTTCCTCCTGCCACCATGAGCGGCCTTTGACACGGAACATGGCCCGCATGCGCCGCATCTGCCAGTATTGCCGCTCAAAGTCAGGATCGGCCGGGTCCAGGACGCCGTCCTGAATATCGTGGGAAGATGCGCCGCCCATGGTGAACCATGTGAGACCGCTGAAAGTAAAGACCTGGCCGCGCATAAGATGAAGGACGTTTTCCCGTATTTCATGGACCCAGCCACCATTCCAATACTTTTCCGGTTGAGAATTCAGCAAGTCAAAGTTCTCATGGTTTCTGTCCACGAACAGGGTGGTAAAGGGCTTTTTGTTCAGCCAGTCCAACCAATACTGATCACGAGAGCCTCCATCCCACAGCCCACCGAAGCCCCCACAGATGATCATATAGTCATTACGGCTCATTTTCTTTTGCTGTGGTAGATATTTGCTTCCGAGACGCTGGAAATCGCCGTGGGTATCTCCTGTAATGTAAATCATATGAATTCCTCCTCGTGCTGTTGGTCAACACACAATACCAGATTCCCTCAGCAAAAGCTATTTATCAAGACCAACAAAGAGGGGGGCGAAAATGGACAGCTATTGCAGTCGCGTCTCAAAGACA
>JAUNGH010000081.1:1278-9607 GCA_030524605.1 Oscillospiraceae bacterium
GGCGGGTACAGGAACGCTGTACCCGCTGTTCTTTATTTTTCATCGTCCATCAGAACACCTTGACGCGGCGCTATAAAATCAGGAGTATCGCTTTGGATGGACAGCTATTGCAGTCGCGTCTCAAAGACAAAGAGCTTGATCAGTTTCGTTATGAGCAGCACCGGCATTCTAATGCAAAGAAAGCTGAGGTATCTGCCCCAGCTTTCTTTTTTGAACTTTTATATAGAATCATTTACACTTCTTCGTTTGCTTGCGTGGCGGCAATTAGTTTGTCAAAGTCACTTTGATAGAGACGATCCTGAATAACTCTGTACTTTTCAAACTCGCTTTCCGCAAATGCCTTTGCAATAGCCGCAGTTACTTTCCCTTTGTCGCGCAAGATCTCGGCATCATTGAACTGCAAGAAAGCGTCCAGCTTTGATGCCCAATCTGCCATCGTCATCGGGATATGGCGTCGGGCCTGCCGCGTAGCATAATCGAGATACATGGTCACAATTTCATTCAGCTCCTGCATCTCGTCTATGGACAGATAGTTCTTGGCGATAGATACATCTGCTTTCACGATTTTGCCGTCCGGCGCATTACGCCATGAAGTCAAGCCCATGTGATCCTTCGTATGATCCGCACGTGCGATGATTACTTCAGCGGCAGTATTACCGTGTACGGCATAGTGCATCTTATTTTGAACGGTAGCAAAGAAGTCTTTTGTGATCTGACTGTCCAAGGAGTAGTCGACTGCCGTGGAATAAATGTCCGTGATTTTCTGATAGAACCGACGCTCACTGGCGCGGATTTCCTGGATCTCTGAGATCAGGTGGTCAAAGTAGTCCTCATCAAAGATTTGCCCGTTGATCAACCTGCTTTTATCTAACACATAACCCTGCTTTGTGAAGGTGTCCAGCACCTTTGTCGCCCACTGACGGAACTGAGCCGCCCGCTGAGAATTGACCCGGTAGCCCACAGCGATAATGGCGGGCAGAGCATAGAACTTATAGCGGTAGGTTTTTCCGTCATCCGCAGTTTGTGCAAAAAATGCACATGCTGAATTTTCGTCCAACTCTCCACTTTCAAATATCTTCTTCAGGTGCTTGGTGACAACGCTGCGATCCACATCAAAAAGCTGACTGATTGCTTTCTGTGTCAGCCAGACATTATTGTCCTGCACACGGACTTCGATTCCTTCTTCATGAGCGTCTTTTGTAAAAACCAGGAAATCGACGGTACTGTTGCGAATTTGTAGTTTGTTGTCCGGCATCGCGTTGCACCTTCTTTCTTGTTGTAGTATAGCACGTCTGGCATTGAAATGGAACACTTATCTCGATTGAGTACCTGAATGACAGTGTAGGTACTATTTAAATTATCGCATATCCTTCCTTACAATATATAGTGGGTCAGAGATGTTGAATTCTACTCCAATTCCGCAGATACAAATCAGATTTTCTATCTTTGGGGGAATTCGATTCCAGTCGATTATAGTTCGTAACCGACTAAGCTTCCTTATCCTTGAACTTTTTACCGCATCTCCATGCCGCTGAGATACTGGGCCTCCGAAATATTGAATTCGACCTGGATGCCGTAGTCGCGGGTCAAGGTAACGGCTTTGATGATGTAAGAGGCTACCATTCTCTTTTCCTCGGGGGATGCGGAATCATACATTTCCGCCCAGGAGAGCAACCGCTGATGCTGCTCCTGGATATCGCTGGCGAGCTGGGCAGACTCCTGCGACTTATCCTGATAATCGGCGATCTGCTGTGACAAGGTGTCCAGCGTTTCCTGTACAGCATCCATTCGCTTCTTGATTTGCTGCGGTGTAAACACGCAGGTGCCTTCAATAGAGTCCGGCATAAGATTTTCCCACTTGGAAAGCTCCTTTGCCGCCTTGGCATGATCAGCTTTTACTTTTTTCAGCTTTTGCTGATACTGCTGGGCGGAGATCTGTACCTGCTGTTTGATAAAGGCTTTCTCGTTGACCGTTATTGAGCGGTCAAAGATGCCCCGCAGCAGGGAGTCGACTACCTGATCCACCCGTTCCGCACGGTATGTACTCGGACCATTGCAGACCTGCTTGTGCTGGGTCCGGTTATAGCATTTATAGACAATGACGCGCTCTGTGGGTTTCCCCGGTGTGAGATGATGGTTTTTTCTAGCCGTGGACGAAAAAATGCGGCCACCACAGTGACCGCAAAATACGTTGCCAGATAACAGGGATTTTCCAATGTTTCGTTTCGGGCAAATACGGGGAGGACGGTTGACTTCAACCGTGTTTCCATCCTGCAAAACAACCTCTTTTTGCCACGCAGCAGCATTTTTTGCTTCATAGTCTGCGGCACGCTGCTGCCGGCCCTTCTCCACACGTTCAAACTGTTCCGGCGTGACGATCTGCAGCTCAGGGAAAATCTCGGATTTGGTTTCACCGCGCCGCAAGATTCCCATATACATGATATTTCGAAGAATATTCTGAATAGAGGAGTAGTGGAAGGGCTCTCCGGTTCGTTCATTAATAATGCCCTTGGCTTTCAGCTCGGAGGATATGCGTCACCCGCCATAGCCGAATCGGTCTGCCAGATCAAAGATTTCTCGGACAACGACCGCTTCGAGCGGATTGATTTCGATGTCATAGAGTTCCCGATTTTTCTTCCCGGTCCGGCCTTTCTTTACAAGCTGATACCCATAGGGAGCGCTGCCGCCCCGGAAACGCCCCTCCTGAACGATCTGCCCCAGGCGGGTCTTGGTGCGGATCGAGGTTTTGAGGCTTTCGCCAGATGCCTGCCAGTAGCGGATGTAGTTCATCAGTTTGTCTACATGATTATCGAAACGCTGTTCACCTTCCTCTGCGCTCCAGACTTCTATGCCATTCTGAACGAACCATTCCACGACAAAAGGAGTCTCATCCTCTTTGCGGCCCAGACGGTCAAACATGAAAACCAGAAGGATATCAAACTTGCCCAGGGCGGCGTCACGCTGTATCTCCTGGACGGCATCCCGGTCTTTGGCTGAAACCTTGAAGCCGGATACGCCCTTTTCAGAAAATTCCTGAACGATCTCCCAACCCTTTTCTTCGGCAAACTCATGGCATCTCTGTTTTTGCATGGGAATGTCATCTTTCTCCACCTGGCCTTTGGTGGACACACGATAGAGGCAGTAGACTCTTTTGCGCATGTCAGCCTCCTGAATTATACGCGCTGGCGCTGGAGGTAAGCGCCCTTCAGAATTTGCCCAACAATTTCGGGGATCTTGCGGTCTGTTTCGGCGGCAAATACCAGCCGCACCGTGCTGCCGCAGACGGTTTCCACAGAAATGTTGTTTGCATTTTTTCTTCCGGTGTGCGCTTTCGATTGATTACACATCATTTGAAACCTCTCCCTTCTGTAACTCGTTTATGACTTTCTCCAGTTGTGCCTGCGCCTGGGCAGTACCTATTGGTAAGCCTCGGATCAAATCCTCAGCGGTTTGCAGATTTTTCAGAATAGCGGAAAGTTCATCGGGGCTTAAAACGGTATCCGGGCAAATGACAATCAGCCCGTTAAGACAGATAATTTGTAGATCTGCTGCTACTGGAATGTTGGCACGGTTTAAAAGGTGGTTTGGTACATGGAGCTGATATGCGTCCGTCAGGTCCTCCAAGGGATCAGCAGACAACAAAAATTCCTGAAATGAATTAGCCTGCCCGTCGTGGGTCAGGTAGGCAATACGGATATGATCGCCAGGGAACAGCCCCATTTCCCGCAATACTGACGCCGGAATTTTCAGGTTTCCGCTGCGGCTGACTGTAAACGTGGTTTCGGTTATCTGCAAAAACATCCCTCACTTTCAAGCGATAACAGGTTTCATATCATAAAACAGACATTTGAATCGTCAGACGTTTGTTTTAAGCTACGTACGAAAAACATGGAGAATCCCCTTACTCGTTAGCGTTGAGTAAGGGGATCATAATGATGGTCTTGATTTGCTTGGAATCAAGTTTTCAAATTTATTTTATATACTGCGCACTGCATCGCAGATTTGGCCTGTATTCAAACCCAGTACCGCCGAACACTGACTTGGTTCCTTCACACCGAGCCGCCGCAGCGCACGGTCGATCTTGCTGTCCGCGCACGGAAAATAAAGCGTTTCGCAATGGTGGGGCTGCTCCCTCAGAGACAGCGTTACAGTTGCTATGCTGTCATCATAGAAGTATTCCGGCAGGTGTTTGCCATCGTAGAGCCGCGCCATCTCCATGCCATTGTCATATACCACGCCGTAAGGAGTAATCGTACCTTCCTCATAACTGATCAATGCTATGGCAACATCCCGGCCCTTCACTTGGGACAGCTTATCCTGTGGAACGTCTCCGCCGCTCCCTGGAACTGAGTTTTTTCCTGCCCCGTGAAGCTGTCCAGCCGCTTGGCCAGGTAATCCAGTTCGTCCAGATTGACCTTGTTTTTTCCAGCCGTTTCAGGACATGGAGATCGCATTGGAGTTCATCCACCATGCAGTCCCGCTGGACAGAGTCCCCGATCTCCAGGGACGCCAGCAACTTGATGCAGTCATCGTAGTCTTCATTGGAGATAGGAAGCGGAATTGTGACAGTACCATATTCGGGGTGCTGCGCGTTGCGCAATACCGCGTGCATCATCCCGCACCTCCTGCTTTGCCGATGGTGAGCATGGCCTTGCCATAGGCCGGTCCGCCCATAGCTCCACTCCCAGGTGACAAACTGAACGCCGTACTCAGTGGGATGCCCAGCGAGTACGGCGCCGTTGAAGTCTGCCAGCAGTTTATAGTTTTCACCTAAGCTATCTGCCTTTAAGCTGTGAGCATCGGTCATCAGAGCCATATACTCCAGCGTCATAGAGGCGATGTCTGTTGCCCGATTAAGGGCCAGCACCATGTCCAGCTCCGCCATATCTTGCTGCCGGTAACGAATACCGCCGGCCTCGGTGACTCGGTATAAAGGCTTACCGTTCCATTCAACAGGCAGAACGCCGTCTTCCTCGGCCAGAACAGTAAAACCTTCTTGTCGGAGGTGGAAGGCCAGTTCCGAAAAATATCCGCTTTTCATTGATTTTTCCATAGTCGCTTCGTTTTCCTTTCTGTCATTCAATTTAAAAAAGCAGGGATAACCGGCTGAAATTGTGTAGGTGTCTGGCCCTATATCATTTTCGATTTCAGTATACGTCGAACTGCCATTTTTATAATGGGGATGCGAACCGCGCGGGGGTCATTGCCAGGGATGCGAACCGTGCGCGGTCATAGGATTTGAAGTGACATGGGCTGAAAAACGGCCTTTCACAGATGCGGATGGGAGAGGGATGCGAACCGTCCGGGGCAAAAATTCATGAAACAGCCTGAAAACGGATGGCTCGCGGCCTTGCTAATCTCTCTAAAAGTTGCAAAAAAGCCGTGAAATCATTGATTTCACGGCTTTTGGGTGGTGGACTCGAAGGGATTCGAACCCTCGACCTCTCGGATGCGAACCGAACGCTCTCCCAACTGAGCTACGAGCCCGTTTTTGTTTAATTTGCATATTTTTCTGGATTTATTTTGTTGGCTTTGCTGATTCGACAGGCAAATTAGCGGATCGCTTGCTCTCCTGGCTGGGCTGCGCCTGTATTGCCGCCGAAGGTCTGACGGCAAGTGCTATTATACCATAATTTTTCCCTTTGTAAAGCCTGATTTTTTCAGAAAGCTAAAATTTTTTGTTGCTTATTCGAACAAGATATAGTACAATAAGTAAGCTAATTGAACAGTCCTCCGCATGCAGCTGCGGAGCCGGTCTCGCGCAATGGATGCCCGCGAATCATGTCAGGCGGGGAACCGAGCAGCATTAAGCGGGATGTTCCATGTGCCGCGAGGGCGCCGGTTCCGCAGCTGCATGCGGAGGACTTTGCCTATTTCCAAGGAGGTCATCATGTATCAGGCCCTGTATCGAAAGTGGCGGCCCAAGGTCTTTTCCGACGTTATCGGGCAGTCTCATATCACCGAGACCCTGCAAAAGCAGGTCGCCGAGGGCAGGACCTCCCATGCGTACCTCTTCACCGGCACCCGGGGCACCGGCAAGACCACCTGCGCCAAGATTCTGGCCAAGGCCGTCAACTGCGAGCATCCCGTGAACGGCGACCCCTGCTGCCAGTGCGCCTCCTGCCTTGGCATCGAGAGCGGCAGCTTTCTGGACGTGCTGGAGTTGGACGCCGCGTCCAACAACGGCGTGGACCAGGTCCGCGCCCTGCGGGACGAGGCCATCTATTCCCCGGCCAACGTGAAAAAGCGGGTCTACATCGTGGATGAGGTCCACATGCTGTCCACCCCCGCCTTCAACGCCCTGCTGAAGATCCTGGAGGAGCCGCCGGAGCATCTGATGTTCATCCTGGCCACCACGGAGCTGCACAAGGTGCCCGCCACCATCCTCTCCCGGTGCCAGCGGTACTCCTTCAAGCGCATCACCCCCGCGGATATCGCCAGGCGGCTCAACTATGTGGCGGAACAGGAGCACATCGACCTGAAGCCCGACGGCGCGGAGATTTTGTCCCGGCTGGCGGACGGCGCTCTGCGGGACGGCTTGAGCCTGCTGGACCAGTGCGCTGCGGCGGGCGGAACCATCGACAGCGCCGCCGTGCTGGAGGTGCTGGGCCTGGCGGGAAACCTTCAGACGGCGCAGCTTTTGGAGCGCGTGCTGCGGCGGGACGCCAAGGCCGCCCTGCTGCTTTTGAACCAACTGTACGCCGGCGGCAAGGACGTGGGTGCAGTGCTGGGCGAGCTTTCCACCCTGGTGCGGGATCTGCTGCTGCGGCGGACCGCTCCGGAGGGCGGCGCGGCGCTGCTGTCCGGCGGGTATGACACCGCCACGCTGGACCGGCTGGGCAGGGATGTGTCTGGCAGCCGGTTTTTGTATCTGGCTTCCACTTTGCAAAAGACGACGGCGGAGCTGTACTACAGCGCCAACCGCCGCACCGACGCGGAACTGTGTCTGATCCGGCTGTGCGACGAGAGCCTCTCCGGCGACCTGACGGCGCTGGAGGCCCGCATCCAGCGGCTGGAGGAGGGGGCGGCCCGAGGGCAGATCGTCCGGGCCGCAGTGGAGCAGAGCGCGGCCGCCGCGAGGCCCGCGCCCAAAACGCCGCCGCAGGCGGAGCCTGCCCCGGAGCGCGGCGACGCCCCGCCCTGGGACGAGCCGCCCACGCCGGCAGAGGAGCTGCCGCCTCCGCCGGAGGAGGCCCCTCCCGCGATGGAGGAGCCGGGGGAGCGGGTGCTCGATATCCCGGCGGAGCCTGTGAAAAAAAGAGCGGAGCCTGTGGAGGAGGCGCGGGGCGCGTCCACTCCGGCTGCCGTGCCTGCGTCCGCCGTTCCGCCGCCGGTGAGCGGAAACTGGTGGCGCGCCCTGGCGGAGAGCTGCAAGGGGCGGCTGCCGCCCATGTACCGGGCGTTTCTGGACATGTGCGGCGGTACGCTGGAGGGCGACCAACTGACGGTCTATGCGCCGGACGAGATCACCATGGGACGGCTGGACAATGACCGGGTGAAGGGTGCGCTGGGCGAGGAGGCCGCCAGGGCCGCCGGGACGGCGGTGCGGCTGGTGTTCCGCATCGGCGAGGCACCCAAGGCCACGCCCCAGGAGAATCTAAAAAATCTGCTGAAATTCGGCAGTCAGTTTGACAACATTGAGATCAAGTAAAGGAGAAACAAACATGGGATACAGTGCACGCCGTGGATTTACCAACGGAAAGGTGTCCGGCGCCCAGCGCCAGGCCGAGATGCAGCAGAAGATCGCCCAGATGCAGCAGGCGATGACCGACGCCCAGGAGGCCGTGGAGGCCCGGGAGTTTACCGCCAGCGTGGGCGGCGGCGCGGTGGAGGCCAGGGTCAACGGCAAGAAGGAGGTCCTCTCCGTCACCATCAAGCCCGAGGCCGTGGACCCCGAGGATGTGGAGATGCTCCAGGATCTGGTGGTTTCCGCCGTCAACGAGGCGCTGCGCCAGGCGGGCGACGCCATGGAGAACAGCATGAACAGCGTGACCGGGGGACTGAACCTGGGCGCGTTTGGGCTGTAAAGGATGGGCGGCTGACAGCCGTCTCTGCGCGGATCACAAAAAGGAGCGGGGCTGGAAGCTCCGCTCTTTTTCAAAACAGCGGATCGCCGGCGGCGGGGCGCTCCGCCCTGGGGGAGGTACACGGTACGTGAATATGAAAAAAATGCTGGCGGCGGCGCTGGCCTGTCTGCTGCTGGCCGGATGCGGCGGGGTGCGGACGGAGCCGCTGAGCGTGGAGCCGGAGACTGCGGGAGCGGAGATCGCCTACGTGCCCCTGGACGACCGGCCGGACAATGTGGAGCGGGTGGTGTATCTGGCGGAGA
>JAUNGH010000082.1 GCA_030524605.1 Oscillospiraceae bacterium
GTCCTGCTGTTTTTCACCGGGGCATCTCCCTGCCCAAGCGCTTGTACATGGTCTTTTTCACCGCCCGGAGGATGTTCTCATACCCCGTGCAGCGGCACAGGTGGCCGGAGAGGAGCTTCCGCAACTCCGCGTCGGTATACTCCCTGCCGGACTCCAGAATTTCCACCGCCGTCAGGATAAAGCCGGGGGTGCAGAAGCCGCACTGGATGGCGGCCTCGTCCACGAAGGCCTGCTGGATGTCGGAGAGTTCGCCGTTGGGGCCAAGCAGCCCCTCCAGGGTGCGGATGCGCTTGCCCTCCGCCCAGACGGCCAGGTAGATGCAGGAGTTGAACGCCTCGCCGTCGATCAGGACGTTGCAGGCGCCGCACTCTCCCACCTCACAGCCTTTTTTGACGGAGGTCATCCGGAAATCGTTGCGGAGCATATCGGTCAGGCTGGCCCGGACATCCACGGTCCGCTCCACATCCTTGCCGTTGAGGTTGAAATGGACGGTCTGATACTGCATGACGTGCTTTTCCATCACAGCTCACCTCCTGCCAGCTTCACGGATTCGATGAAGGCCCGCCTGGCGCTCTCCACCGCGATGTGCATGCGGAAATCCTTGGCGGCCCGCCAGGAGTCCCGGGGGTTGATATCCTCTTTAACCGCCTGGGAGAATGCCTCCGCCAGCTCCAGGCTGACGGGCTTCCCCGCGGCCAGGGCCTCCGCCGTCTTGGCCCGCAGGGGCACGGGGCCCGCCACGCCAAAGGCCACGCGGGCCCGTTCCACCGTCTTCCCGTCGGCGGACAGCCGGACGTTGACGGAGGTGCCCAGGGTGGCGATGTCCATGGCGTTGCGCATGGCGTACTTGATGTAGTGGCCGAAGGTGTTCTGGTAGCTCTCCTTCGGAATCAGGATGGCGGTCTGGATTTCCCCCTCCCGGATGTCCACCCTGCCCGCCCGGATGTAGAACTCCTGAATAGGCTGGCGGCGGACGCCGTCCGGGCCGGTCAACTCCACGATGGCGTCCCAGGCGTGGAGGGTGGAGGAGGAATCGGCGGAGGTAACGCCGTTGCAGGTGTTGCCGCCGATGGTGCCGATGTTGCGGATCTGGGGGCCGCCCACCTGGTCCACGGCTTCGCCCAGAACGTTGATGTACTTCTGGATGATGGGATCCCGGGTGATGTGGGAGAAGCTGGTGAGAGAGCCGATGCGGATGGCGCCGTCGTCCTCCAGAGAGACGCCCCGCAGCTCATCCAGGCCGTAGATGGAGATCAGCTCCACGCCGGCCCGCTTGCCCTCCCGCATCTGAACCAGCACGTCGGAGCCGCCGGCGATGATGTGGGCCGCGGGATGGGCCAGGCGGAGGGCCACGGCGTCGGATACGCTTTGGGCCTGATACAGTGCTTTCATATCATACATGGCGTTTCCCTCCTTTAATCTTCGATCAGCCCGGCCTCTTTGAATTTCCGGTAGAGGATATGGGGCGTGATGGGACAGCAGTCAACCGCCACGCCGGTGGCGTTCAGGATGGCGTTGCGGATGGCAGGAGCGCCGGAGCAGGCCGGAGGCTCGCCAAGGGCCTTGGTGCCGTAAGGAGATGTGGGCTCCGGGTTCTCCACGAACTCCGCCTGCAGCGTGGGGTGATCCATAAAGGTGGACAGCTTGTAGTCCAGCAGATTGTTGTTCAGGGGCTTGCCGGTCTTCTCATCAAACAAAAGCTGCTCGGAAAGGCCGTAGCCGATGGCCATGGACATGCCGCCGTGGACCTGCGCCTCCGCCAGGGCGGGGTTGATGAGGGTGCCGCAGTCGTGGACGTTGACGATGTTCAGGAGTTTCACTTTACACATTGGGATGTCCACCTCCACCTCCGCGAAGGAGCAGCCGAAGGAGTAGGCGTTGGACTTGATCTGAGCCGTGGTCTCAGCGGTGATGTGCTGGCTGTGCTCCATGGAGTACAGGCTCTCCGTCGCCAGGTCGCCCAGGGACTTCAGGATCCGGCCGTCGGACTTGCGGACGATCTGGCCGTCCACCAGGTCCAGGTTGCTGACGGGCATCCGGGTCTGCTCATGGGCGATGTTCAGAATGCGCTCCCGCAGGGCCAGAGCCGTCTGCATGATGGCGAAGCCGCCCACATAGGTCTGGCGGGAGGCGTATGCGCCGGTGCCGAAGGGGGTCACGTCGGTGTCCTGGCTGGAGACCACGTGGACGTCCCGGAAAGGAATGCCCACGGCGTCCGCCACCATCTGGGAATAAGCAGTGTCGCAGCCCTGGCCGATCTCCGTCTCACCGGTCTGGAACTGGAGGGAGCCATCCTGGTTCAGCACCATGCGGCAGGAGGAGGACTCCAGGGAAATGGGCCATACCGCCGTGTTGTACCAGAACACGGCAAGGCCGATTCCTTTACGGATCGGGCCGGTCTGGTTCCGGTACTCCGCCTGCTTGCGGCGGTAGTTGATGGCAGCCATGCCCTTGTCCATGCACTGGTTGAAGGTGTCGTGGTACAGCTCGTTTTTGGAGAAGCCGTCCACATAGCCCATGGGCATCAGGTATTTCCGGCGGAAGTCCATGGGATCCATGCCGATGGCTTTGCACACATCGTCGGTGTGGCTCTCCACGGCAAACATGGCCTGTGGGATGCCGTAGCCCCGCATGGCGCCGGCAGTGGGGCGGTTGGTGTACACCGTGTAGGCGTCGCCTTCCACATTAGGGCAGGGGTACAGCTGGGGGAACGCGCCCATGCCCTTGGCGCAGACCGCGTGGCCGTGGGAGGCGTAGGCCCCCTGGTTGGCAAAGCACTCGATCTTCCGGGCGGCAAAGGAACCGTCGGGCCGGACCCAGGAGATGATGTGGGTGCGGATGGCGTGGCGGACGCGGTTGGAAACGAAGGTCTCCTCCCGGCTGCACTCCAGCTTCACCAGGCGGCCGCCCACCTGGGTGGAGCACCAGGCGCACAGGGGTTCGTACAGCGCGTCCTGCTTGTTGCCGAAGCCGCCGCCGATGTAGGGCTTGACGATGCGGACCTTGCCCCAGGGCAGCCCCAGGGCCTGGCCCACGACCCGGCGGACCACATGGGGGATCTGGGTGGAGCTGACCACCACCACCCGGCCCGCCTCCTCATAGGCAAAGCAGCCGTGGTTTTCGATGTGGCAGTGCTGGACGGTGGGGGTGTCGTACCAGCCCTCCACCTTGATGAGCCCCGGCTCCCGGCTGGCCTCCTCATAATTGCCCATGCGGATGCTGGTGTGCTTCAGAATATTGCCCGGGTACTCCTCATGAAGCTGGGGAGCGTCCTCCTCCATGGCCTTCTGCACATCCAGGACGAAGGGCAACTCCTCGTATTCCACCTTCAGCGCCCGGACGGCCTGGGCGGCGGCCACTTCGTTTTCCGCAACGACCACGGCCACCTCGTCGCCGTAGTAGCGGACGTGGCGGTTCAACAGCAGGCGGTCGGCAATATCCTGATGGCTGGGGTCTGTGGACCAGGGGTGGCCCGCCGTGGGAAACGGAATATCCGGGACATCAAAACAGGTCAGGACCCGGACCACGCCGGGGACGGCCTCCGCCTCCGTGATGTCGATGGACTTCACGAAGCCGTGGGCGATGGTGGAATGGCAGACCCTCGCCACCAGGGCGCTGCGGTCACACAAGTCGTCCATATATTTGGCGCGTCCGGTGGCTTTTTCATAGGCGTCCACCCGGATCTCGCTCTTTCCGACGCTTTTGCTCATATGACTGCCCTCCTTAAGAATGAAGTTCCGCCCCGGATTGACTTGCGGGGGCAAAAACGGATATACTATGAAAAAGATTGAAGATATGAGATTGGAGATTGAAGATTGATGGATACCCCTCTAAAAATCGGATGCGTGCTAATGGCGGCGGGGAATGCCCGGCGGTTTGGAGACAACAAGCTGGCGGCCCAACTGCGGGGACGGAGCCTGATCCTGCGGGCGCTGGAGGCCGTTCCAGCGGAGATGTTCGACGGTGTGGTGGTCGTGACGCAGTATCCGGAGATCATGCGGCTTGTGAAGGATTTTCACTTTGCAGCCATCCACAACGAGCATCCCGACTGGGGCATCAGCCACACCATCCGCCTGGGGCTGACAGGTCTGCGGGACTGCGATGGGGTGCTGTTTCTGGTCAGCGACCAGCCCCTTTTGCGGCGGGAGAGCGTGGCGGAGCTGGTGCGGCTCTGGAAACAGCAGCCGGACAAGATCGCAGCGCTGGCCCACGACGGCATCCGGGGCAACCCCTGCCTCTTCCCCGCCCGGTTTTTCCCGGAGCTGCTGGAGCTGCGGGAGGATCACGGCGGGAACACCGTCATCCGGCGGCACGAGGACGCGCTGGTGCTGCTGGAGGTCGGGGCACAGGAGCTGACGGATGTGGACACGCCGGAGGCGCTGGCCGAGATAAAGGATAAAAGATAAAAGATATGAGATATGGATGCGGAGGTCTGTTCGCTTGACGCGGCCATCCAAGGAGAACAGCGGCGGGGCGGGAACGCCCCGCCGTTCCTCTTCGTTATTTCCGGGTGTAGGGGGTGTTTTCCAGGGGCAGGCTGGTGCGGAATTTGCCGTCGTAGCGGAAATAGGCGTCCGCGATGGCGGGGGCCGTGGGGATGGAGGTGATCTCGCCGATGCCGATGGCGCCGCAGGCCACGTTCAGCCCCTCTTTTTCCACGATGATGGGCACGATATCGCAGATCTGGTTGGCCCGGAACAGGCCCAGGGTGCCGTATTTGGCAGTGGGCTTGCAGTCCACCAGCGGATAGCGCTCCGTCAGGGCATAGCCCATGGACATCACCACGCCGCCCTCGATCTGGCCCTCGATGGACAGGGGGTTCACCGCCTTGCCCACGTCGTGGGCAGCCACGATCTGCTCGATCCTGCCCTCCTCGTTGAGGATGCAGATCTGAGTGGCGTAACCGTAGGCAATGTGGCTGACGGGGTTGGGCACATCGGCGCCCAGGGGATCCGTTTTGCCCAGGTATTCGCCATAAAACTCCCGTTCTCCAAGCTCCGTCAAGGATTTTCCCTTGACCGCTTCCCGCAGTCCCTCACAGGCTCTCCGGCAGGCCTCGCCGGTGAACAGGGTCTGGCGGGAGCCGGAGGTCGTGCCGGAATCCGGGGCGAAATAGGTGTTGGAGCGCTCGTAGACCACGTCCTCCGGCGGGATGCCCGTCTGGTCGCAGACCATCTGGGTCAGCACGGTGCCCAGCCCCTGGCCGATGCAGGACGCGCCGGCGAAGATATGGACCTTGCCGTCCTTCACCACCAGGCGAACCCGGCCGGTGTCCGGGATGCCCACGCCCACGCCGGCGTTTTTCATGGCGCAGGCCAGTCCCACATATTTGGCCTTGTCGTAATAGGGCTTCACCGCCTCCAGGGTCTCCACCAGGCCGGTGGAATCGTCCACGATCTGGCCGTTGGGCAGCTCCTGGCCGGGGCGGATGGCGTTGCGGTAGCGGATCTCCCAGGGGGTGATGCCTACGATGTCCGCCATCTGGTTCAGCAAGCTCTCGATGCAGAAGCAGGTCTGGGTCACGCCGAAACCCCGGAAGGCCCCGGCGGGGGGATTGTTGGTGTAGTAGGCCCAGCCGTCGATCTCGAAATTCTGGTAGTTATAGGGTCCGGCAGCGTGGGTGCAGGCCCGCTCCAGAACCGGGCCGCCCAGGGAGGCGTAGGCCCCGGTGTCGGCAATGACCTCGGCGGCCACGCCCTGGATGATGCCGTTTTCGTCACAGCCCAGGGAGAACTCCATCTCCATGGGATGGCGCTTGGGGTGGATCAGGATGCTCTCGGCCCGGGTCAGCTTGACCTTCACCGGGCGCTTTGTGAGATACGCGATGAGGGCGGCGTGGTGCTGGACCGTCACGTCCTCCTTGCCGCCGAAGCCGCCGCCCACCAGGCAGTTGCGGACCTTCACCAGCTCCGGGGGCAGGCCCAGCATCTTCATGGTCTCGTGCTGGGTATCGTAGGCGCCCTGATCGGTGGAGAGGACCATCACGCCCTCCCCGTCGGGATAGGCCACGGCGCACTCCGGCTCCAAAAACGCATGCTCCGTCCAGGGGGTGGAAAAGCGCTGGGTCAGGACATGCTTGCTCTTGGCGATGGCCTCCGCCGGGTTGCCCCGCTGGATGTGCTTGTGGGCCAGCAGGTTGCCCTCCCTGTGGACCAGGGGCGCATCGGGCAGCATGGCCTCCCGGGGGCTGCGGACCATGGGGAGCTCCTCATAGTCCACCTTCACCAGCGCCTTGGCCTGGGCCAGGATCTCCGGCGTCTCGGCGGCCACGACGCAGATGGCGTCCCCCAGATAGTGGGTGATATCGCCCACGGCGATCATGGTGTCCCAGTCCTGCTTCAAGTGGCCCACCTTGTTGCTGCCGGGGATGTCCGCGGCGGTCAGGACGCACACCACGCCGGGGAGGGCCTTGGCCTCCTCCGTGTGGATGGCCAGAACCCGGGCCCGGGGGTATTGGGAACGGACGGCGCTGCCGTAGATCATACCGTCCAGATAGATGTCGTCGGGGTAGATGCCGGTGCCGGTGACTTTTTCCTCCACGTCCACCCGGGGGACCCGCCGGCCCAGGGACCAGTCTGTGGGCGCCTCCGGGACTTTTCCGGCGCGAAACACCTCCGCCGCCAGCAGGATGGCGTCGATGATCTTCACATACCCGGTGCAGCGGCAGATGTTGTTGCGGATGGCGAAGGCCGCCTCCTCCCTGCTGGGGTTGGGATTCCCGTCCAGCAGCCCCTTGGCGCTCATGACCATGCCGGGGATGCAGAAGCCGCACTGGACGGCGCCCGCGTGACCGAAGGCGTATGTATAGACGTCCCGCTCAAAGTCCGTCAGGCCCTCCACGGTGACGATGGCCTTGCCCTCCAGCTTGTCGGTCTGCGGGATGCAGGCCTTGGTGGGCTTTCCGTCGATCAGCACCGTGCAGGTGCCGCAGGCGCCCTCGCTGCACCCGTCCTTCACGCTGGTGAGATGCAGGGTGTCCCGCAGATAGCGGAGCAGCTTTTGGTTTTTTTCGACGGTCACGGACTGCCCGTTCACGGTAAATACTGCCATGAATGTCTTCCTCCTTGGCTGCCGTGCCCAACCCTGGTCCCACGGTCATACTGTCTGTTTCGGAAAAGGTTGACCTTTCCCGTTTTGTCTATTATACAATAAAATCTGCCCTATCGCAACAGCAGGTTCTGCCAGTCGTTATTCTATCTCTCGGACAACGGCGGAAGCTGCCAGCCCACCAGCAGCGCGCCGCTGCGGACAGTGACGGCGGCCTCCTGCTCCAGAATATGGTTGCTGACCCCCAGGGGGAAGCCCGGGGTCAGCGTGGCGTTTTTCAGCGGGTACTGGAAGCCCACCTCGTCGATGCCCTCCGCCCGGTCGCCCAGACAGAAGGCGGAGAACAGGCCCCATTCCACCGTTTTGGGGACGGTGAGAGATTCGTTTTCCATGGCGGTCCAGACGAAATCGTTGTCATACAGCCAGCCCCGGGCCCCATGACGGCGGAGATACAGCAGTGTCTGGAGATTCGCCAGGGTGTGATCCAGCCGCTTGCCGCCGGTACAGCCGTAAAGGTAAAACTCTGTACAGCCGTTGGAAAGCCCCGTCTTGACGGCAAGCATGGTGTCTGTGTCATCCTTTTCCACCGGGGAGCGGCGGATATTGGCAAAGTCCTTCGGGGCCTCCATGGAGTCGAAGTCGCCCAGCAGAAGGCCGGGAGTGATCTGTAATTGCAGGCAGGTCCTGTAGCCCGCGTCGGCGGCGATGATGAAGTCGCCGGGGGCCGGACGCTCCCGCAGGCCGTAGAAGGTGCCGGCGGCGAAGATGAAGCAGCGTGTCATGTGGTCAGCTCCTTATCTGATGTGGGATGGATTGCCGCCCTGCGGGCGGGGCGGGAACCCCAGCCAAGCTCCCGGGTACTCCCGTCGGCAGACAGCAAGCCTTTGTTTTGACCAGTGTATCACGTTCCCGCGTCCAGGGCAAATAAAATCGGCCCGCCGGGAGTCCCGGCGGGCCCTGGGGCCTTACATGATATGCTCCTCGCAGAAATTATCCAGCACCCGGTAGCCCATCTCCCCCGGCGCCGCCACGGGAAACTTGGCAATCGTCACGGGGTCGAAGATCGGACACATCCGCTTCTCCGGCTCCAGGCGCAGGACCGGCTTCTCATCGGAGCGGCCGTTGACGGCCTTTTTTGTGCTCGGCATGGAATCACCCCGGCGTCAGTTTGCGCCGAAACCGGGCGAACCATGCGCCATTTACGCGAAAATCGCCATCAGCAGCGTGCCCGCCACCATCAGGGCAAGGCCCAGCCGCGCCCTGGCCGACAGCGTCTCGTGAAAGACCAGCCGCGAAAACAGCACCGACACCAGGATGCTCAACTTGTCGATGGGCACCACCACGCTGACGCTGCCGTTCTGGATGGCGTAGTAATAGCACAGCCAGGACGCGCCCGTCGCCACACCGGACAGGGCGATGAACACCAGCTCCCGCCGGTCCAGCGTCCGCAGCTGCGCCTGCTTGCCCCTGGCAAACACGATGCCCCAGGCCATCACCAGCACCACGCAGGTGCGGATGGCCGTGCCCAGGTTGGACTCCACGCCGGAGATGCCCACCTTCGCCAGAATGGAGGTCAGGGACGCGAACACGGCGGACAGCACCGCGTAGACGATCCAGCGGCCGTCCCGCTCCCCTGCCCCGCCCTGCTTTTTCTCCACCATCAGCAAAATGCCAACGCCCAGCAGGGCCGTGCCCAGCAGCTCCGCCGCCAGGGCGTCCGTCTCATGGAAGAAGATCATGGCCAGCAGCACGGACAGCACCGTGCTGGATTTGTCGATGGGCACCACCTTGTTCACGTCGCCCATGGACAGGGCCTTGAAATAGCAGATCCAGGACGCCCCCGTGGCAAAGCCCGACAGCACCAGAAACACCAGGGACGTGCCGGACACCGCGCCGATGGTGCGGAAGGACCCGGCCACCAGCACCATCAGCCAGGAGAATGCCAGGACCACCGCCGTCCGCAGGGCGGTGGCCACGTCCGAATCCGTCTTTCGGATGCCGCATTTTGCCAGGATCGCCGTGACGCCCGCGAAAAACGCGGACAGGACCGCCATGAAAAGCCACATACATCCCACTCCCAAATCCAGGTTTTCTCCCCGCCGGAGAACCGTGTTTTCCGCCCCGGGGGTATTAAAAAAGCGGAGAATGGACAGCCTTCAGGCTCCCACTCTCCGCTTTTGCCGTGCAGCGCGTACTGCTGTCAAATTGATGCCGCGGTCCGGCTCACTCCGCCAGGGCGGCCTTCAGGGCGTCCACCCGGTCGGTCTTCTCCCAGGCCACGCCCAGGTCCTCACGGCCCATGTGGCCGTAAGCCGCCAGCTGACGGTAAATGGGCCTGCGCAGATCCAGGTCCCGGATGATGGCGGCGGGGCGCAGGTCAAAGACCCTGCGGACGGCGGTCTCCAGGGCGTCGTCGCTGACGGCGCCGGTGCCGAACGTCTCCACCAGGACGCTGACGGGCTGGGCCACGCCGATGGCGTAGGCCAGCTGCACCTGGCAGCGGCGG
>JAUNGH010000083.1 GCA_030524605.1 Oscillospiraceae bacterium
CGGGGATCAGGGCCTCCTCGCCCATGGAGGCCCAGATGTCGCCGTAGATGACGTCCGCGCCCTTGATGTCATTCATGCTGTCGCTGATCTCGATGAGGCCGCCGGTCTCCCGGGCGGTGGCAAAGGTGGATTTGACGATCTCCGGGTCCATCTCCTTGGCCAGCTTCTCCGGGCCAATGCCCACAAAGTGCATGCCCATCTTGGCCGCGCCGATCATCCAGGCGTAGCACATGTTGTTCCGCACATCGCCGGGGAACACCACCTTCACCTGGTTCAAGGGCTTGTGGCAGTGCTCCTCAATGGTCATCATGTCCGCCAGGATCTGGGTGGGATGGTCGGCGTCGGTCAGGCCGTTCCACACGGGGACGCCGGCGTACTTCGCCAGATCCTCCACCGCCTTCTGCTCATAGCCCCGGTACTCGATGCCGTCGAAGAAGCGGCCCAGCACCTTGGCGGAGTCCTCCAGGGACTCCTTCTTGCCCATCTGGGAGCTGTTCGCGTCCAGATAGGTGACGCTGGCGCCCTCCTGGGTGGCCGCCACCTCGAAGGAGCAGCGGGTGCGGGTGGAGGTCTTCTCAAACAGCAGCACGATGTGCTTGCCCTTCATGGTGGGATCGCAGATGCCCGCCCGGCGCTTGGCCTTCAGGTCGTGGCCCAGGTCCAGCAGATAGCGGATCTCCGCGGGGGTAAAGTCCGCCAGAGTCAAAAAGCTCCGGCCCTTTAAATTGACTGCCATAGTTCAGGTCTCCTTTTTATATGATGGTGAGGTGTCCCCTAACAGGGGACGTGGGATACACCCCCCATTCTCTTTTTGACGCGTCAAAAAGAGAACGGGCCGTGCACGGTCCAAGAGAAAAAACGCTTTGCGGCCGGAAATTTCCCCTGTGCGGGGAAATTTGGCCTAAATGCGAGAGTCGTGCGAATCACGATTGGCATAAACATGCCGGGCTTTATCCGGCTGCGCTGAACGCCGGCGTTCGGTAGGATGTTCAAGCCGCAAGCTGGAACGTTGGGTGCAGACTTGCGGGTGCTTATCGCAAGGGCTTCTGCCTCTGGCCCCGCTGCCGCTGCGCGGGCTGTTCCTCCACGTTCATGCGGTGCGTCATCCCGTAGGGCGGGGCGCCCTCGCCCCGCCGCTGCGCAGGCTGTCATCCCGCGTTGGTGCGATATGCCATTTCGCAGGGGCCGATCTCCGGCCCAAGAGCCGCCCTGCGGGCGGTTGGCCTCCGAAAGGCGGCCTGCGGGCCGCACTGCCCACATCGGCCCCTGCCGGGCCATAGGGTCCAAGCTGCCCCGCAGGGCGTCCCGCGATTCGGGACACAGGCACCGTCCCCGGCCCGCCGTGCTTTTCATTGCAAAACCTTTGCAGGGGCGGATATCATCCGCCCGGCCCGTGCGGCTGCGCCGTGTTCTGAACAGGATATGCGCTAAGGATCGTCCCTCCACAGCGGCATCGACATGCACCGGGGGCCGCCCCGACCGCGGCTCAGCTCCGCGCTGGGGATGGTGTGGATGCGGATGCCCGCCTCCTCCAGGGAGCGGTTGGTGACGTAGTTCCGGGAGTACACCACCACCTCCCCCGGGCCGATGGCCAGGGTGTTGGAGCCGTCGCTCCACTGCTCCCGGGCGGCGTCAATCTCGCTGCCCTGGCCGCAGGGGATCAGGGTCACGTGGTCCAGGTTCAGGTGCTCTTTCAGGATGTCCTCCAGCCGCCCGTCCTCCTGGCGGATCTTCATCTTCCGGTTCTCGTCCAGCTCCATGACGAACACGGTCATCTGCCCCAGGATGTTGGGGTGGACGGTGAACTTGTCCCGGTCCACCATGGTGAACACGGTGTCCAGGTGCATAAAGGACCGGGTCTTGGGGATGTTGAAGGCCAGGACCTTCCGGAAGGTGCCGCCGTAGGAGAGCACCGTCTCCGCCAGGGTGTCGATGGAGTCCTCCCGGGTGCGCTGGGAGATGCCCACCGCCAGCACCTGGGGACTGAGCACCAGGATGTCGCCGCCCTCCAGGGACGAGGTCTCGCCCCGGTCGTACCAGCGGGGGGCGTGCATATACTCCGGGTTGTGCTCGAAGATGAACTTGCCGAACAGGGTCTCCCGGTTGCGGGTGGCGGTGTGCATCTTGTGGATGGACACGCCGGTGCCGATGGTGGCGAAGGGGTCCCGGGTGAAATACAGGTTGGGCATGGGGTCCACGGCGAAGGGATAGCCGTCCTCCACGGCGGAGAGGTAGTCCCCCAGTCTGCCGCTCTCGGCGCGGAGCTGGCTCTTGCGGACGCCCGCCATCATAGCCGCCACCATCTCCTTGTCCGGCATCTTGCCCAAAAAGTCCTCCAGGGCGCCCCGGGTGCGGTCGTCCTGCACGCCGGACTCGTCCAGGAACTGGCGGATGAAGTCCTTGCGCACCTCGCTGCTGGTCAGGGAATTGACCACCAGGTCGGTGAGGTAGACCACCTCCACCCCCTGGCTGCGCAGGCAGTCGGCGAAGGCGTCGTGCTCCCTCTGGGCTTCCCGCAGGTAGGGGATGTCGTCAAACAGCAGCCGCTCCAGGTACTCCGGCATCAGGTTCTCCAGCTCCGCGCCGGGGCGGTGCAGCAGCACCTTTTTCAGCCGCCCGATCTCGGAGGTATTATGGATTCCAGTTTCCAAAACAGGCTCACTCCTTTTCAGGGTCAGAATTGTTGCGGTCGTTCTGGAATAGGGTTTCTGGATTTTGCGTTTTCATGCGCCGGAATGCAAATTTTTGTGGGGGCGGGATGTCCGCCCCGCCTGCAGGAGCAAAAAAAGAACAGGCCGAAGCCTGTTCTTTCCTACCTCTCCATGCTGTGCAAAAGCTCCGCAGCACGCTTTTCCAGCTTTGTCTCCTGCGGATATCCCAGAAACCGATGCAAAAAACGGCTATCATCATATGCCTTCTGTAGCAGCGGCAGGGAAAATGTCTGTAGATCTTCCCGCTTTTCTAGCCTCTGAACATCCATCATCCGCACCTCCAGCTGCCAACGAAGCACCTGTAGGATTTCCTTCCACCGTCCCGGCTCTATGTCCCGATATTTTCGCAAGCCGATCCCTCCTTTTTGCCCATAATACCACATACCCGGCAATAGATTGACACGCACCGAAGGTCATTTGTGTTTTCCCGGCACAAACAAAAAGGAGAGGCTCGCGCCTCTCCTTTTTCTTATCCGTTCTTGCCCAGATACGCTTCCTTGACCTTTTCATCCGCCAGCAGCTCCGCGCCGGTGCCGCTCATGGTGATGTTGCCGGTCTCCAGCACGTAGGCCAGATCCGCGATCTTCAGCGCCATGTTGGCGTTCTGCTCGATCAGCAGAACCGTCACCCCCTGGCGGTTGATCTCCTGGATGATCTTGAAGATGTCCTGCACCACCAGCGGGGCCAGGCCCAGGGACGGCTCGTCCAGCATCATCAGCTTGGGACGGCTCATCAGCGCCCGGCCCACGGCCAGCATCTGCTGCTCGCCGCCGGACAGTGTGCCCGCCACCTGCCAGCTGCGCTCCTCCAGCCGGGGGAACAGCTCGTAGACCCATTTGATGTCCTTTTCGATCTCCGCCTTGTCCTTGCGCAGATACGCGCCGATCTTCAGGTTCTCCAGCACCGTCATGTCCGGGAACACCCGCCGCCCCTCGGGGCTCATGGCGATGCCCGCGCTGATGATGCGGTCCACGGACTTGCCCAGCAGCTCCTCCCCGTTCCACTGGATGGAGCCGGAGGCCGCCTTCACCAGGCCGGAGATGGTCCGCAGGGTGGTGGACTTGCCCGCGCCGTTGGCGCCGATCAGGGTGACGATCTTGCCGTCGGGCACCTCCATGGAGATGCCCCGCAGGGCCTGGATGCCGCCGTAGCTGACGTGGAGGTTTTCAATTTTAAGCATCTTCCGCCACCCCCAGATACGCGTCGATGACGCGCTTGTTGTTCTGGATCTCCGCCGGCGTGCCCTCGGCGATCAGCTTGCCGAAGTCCAGCACATAGATGCGGTCGGAGATGCCCATGACCAGATTCATGTGGTGCTCAATCAGGAACACCGTCAGTTCAAATTTATCCCGGATCTCCCCGATGAAGGCCGTCAGCTCGTCGGTCTCCTGGGGGTTCATGCCCGCCGCAGGCTCGTCCAGCAGCAGAAGCTTCGGCTCCGCCGCCAGGGCCCGGGCGATCTCCAGCCGCCGCTGCTTGCCGTAGGGCAGGGAGGTCGCCAGTTCGTCCTTCAGGTCCGCCAGGCCCACGGTCTCCAGCAGGAATTCCACCTGCTCCCGCTGCTCCGCCTCCTCCTTGTGGTTCAGGCGGAAGGCGGCGGAAAAGACGTTGCTGGTGGTCCGGCAGTGCTTGGCGATCAGCACGTTGTCAAACACCGTCTGGCTTTTCCACAGCCGGATGTTCTGGAAGGTGCGGGCCATGCCCAGCTTGGTGACCTTGTCGGGCGTGGGGGCCAGGATGTGGGTGTATTCCCCGTTGTGCTGGCCCTTGTAAAGCTTTTTCATTTTCCCCTGGGGGTGGTTCTCAATGATCTTCTCCCCCTCGAACCACACCGCGCCGTTGGAGGGCTGGTAAACGCCGGTGACCACGTTGAACGCCGTGGTCTTGCCCGCGCCGTTGGGGCCGATCAGGGCCACAATCTCGCCCTGATTGATCTCCAGGTTCAGATTGTCCACCGCCACCACGCCGCCGAACTGCATGGTGACGTTTTCAATTTTCAGCATATTCTCGCTCATTTGCCGGCCGCCTCCTTCTTCTGGCGCTTGAACCGCCGGAACAGGTCCGGGAACTCCTTGTCGCCCATCAGGCCGCGGCGGAAAAACAGCACCACGATCATGATGAACACGGAGAACACCACCATGCGGAAGCCCGGCGCCAGCAGCTTCAGCCCGCCGATGTTGTTGGCGGGATCGTCCAGGAAGCGCAGCCACCACTCGCTGCATCCGATGAACAGGAAGGAGGCGATGATGCTGCCGCTGATGGAGCCGATGCCGCCGATGACCACCATCAGCAAAATCTCATAGGTCATGGCGGAGGTAAAGCCCTTGGCCTGGACACTGCTCATATACATGGCCATCAGGCCGCCGCCCACGCCGGCGAAGAAGGAGCTGATGACAAAGCTCATCATCTTGTGTCTGGCCAGGTTGATGCCCATGGCCTCCGCGGCGATCTCGTCGTCCCGGATGGCCTTGAAGGCCCGGCCATAGGTGCTGTTGACCAGCAGCACCAGGAACAGGATACAAAGGCCCACCACGATGACATAGGGGTACAGGTGCTTGAAGGTGGTATACTGCCGCAGGGTGTTGGAGCCGTTGGTCAGGGGAGCGAAGCCCTCGAACTGGATGAAGGTCCGCACGATCTCCGCAAAGCCCAGGGTGGCGATGGCCAGATAGTCGGATTTCAGCCGCAGCACCGGCAATCCGATGAGCCAGCCGAAGAAGGCCGCCAGGGCGCCGCAGATCACCAGGGTGATGACCATGCCCACCACGGAGCCGACGCTCTCCCCCAGGATGCCGGAGAACACCTCCGGGATGGAGAACTTCACAATGCCGCCGTCATAGTACTGGTACACGCCGGCCCGCTTCGCCACGGGGATGGTCAGGATCGCGTAGGTGTAGGCGCCCACCAGCATAAAGCCTGCCTGCCCCAAGGAGAACAGGCCGGTGAAGCCGTTCAGCAGGTTCATGGACACCGCCAGCAGCGCGTAAACGGTGGCTTTTTTCAGCACCGCCAGCATGATGGAAAGGCTGCTGGCGCTGTTGGCGACGGCCTCCGCCCCCACGGACAGCACCGCCAGCACGGCGATGACCACCAGCCCGGCCAGCAGGGTCCGGGCGCTGTTGTTCTTCGTTTTCATCATACTTTCTCCTCCAGCTTCTCTCCAAAGAGGCCGGTGGGCTTCAGGCACAGCACCAGGATCAGCAGGGCGAAGGTGAACGCGTCACTGAAGGTGGAGTAACCCATGGCCCGGATGATGTTCTCGCAGATGCCGATGATGAAGCCGCCCACCACCGCGCCGGGGATGGAGCCGATGCCGCCGAACACGGCGGCCACGAAGGCCTTCAGGCCCGGCATGGTGCCCACGGTGGGGCTGACGGTGGAGTAATTGCTGAAAAACAGGAAGGAGCCCACCGCCGCCAGGAAGGAGCCGATGACGAAGGTCATGGAGATCACGCTGTCGATCTTCACGCCCATCAGCCGGGCCGTCTCAAAATCCCGGGAGGCCGCCCGCATGGCAAGGCCGATCTTCGTCCGCTTGATCAGCAGCAGAAGCAGCAAAATCAGCACCACGGTCAAAACCGGCGTGATGACCGTGACCCGCTTGGTCTCCTGCCCCAGGATCATCACCTTGTCGCTGATCCAGGGGATCACAGGGTACTGCTGAGGCTGGCCGCCGGTGACGTACCACATCAGGTTCTGCAGCAGGTAGCTGACACCGATGGCGGAGATCATGGCCGACATCCGGGGCGCGGAGCGCAGGGGCTTATAGGCCAGCCGCTCCACCGTGAAGCCCAGCAGGACGGTGATGACAATGGTAAAGGGAATGGATAGATACACCGGCATGACGGTGATGGCGTAGAACATGACAAACCCCGCCACGGTGAAGATATCGCCGTGGGCGAAGTTGATCAGGCGCAGGATGCCGTAGACCATGGTGTAGCCCAGGGCGATCAGCGCGTACTGCCCTCCGGCGGAGATGCCCGCCAGAAGCGTTGGCAGCGCGGTTTGAATAAACGATTGCATATCTCTCTCCTTCCTGTTGGCACGCTCGCCGGTTTTCCACCGGGCGGGGGCGCTCCCGCCCCTTGGAAAGCCGGCGGCCGCATAGAAAGCCGCAGGGGGCAGCGAAGGGTCGCCCCTCCGCTGCCCGCAAAAGGCCATTTCGCGCGTGCTTAGCCGGCCAGGCCCTGCTCCTTCACGGAGTAGAACGTGCCCGCGTCGGTGTCCACGCCCTTGATGAAGATGATGTTCTTGTCCACATCGCCCTCATCGTCGAACTTGACGTCGCCGGTGACGCCGGTGTAGGTCACGCCGGGCAGGGCCTGGGCGATGGCGTCGGAGTCGGCGCTGTCGGCGGCCTTGATGGCCTCGATGGCGACCATGTAGGCGTCATAGCCCAGGGCGGAGACGGCGGAGACGGTGTCGGTGCCGCCGTTGTTGGACAGCTTGTCGCTGTTGGCGTTCAGCCAGCTCTGGAAGCCGCTCATGAAATCCGCGGCGGCCTGAGAGGCGCCCTCATCATAGAAGGTGGAGAAGTACACGTCGGCGCCGGACTTGGTGGCGGCCTGGAGGATGACGGCGTCATCCCAGGTGTCGCCGGCGATCATGGGAATGCCCGCAGAAGCCGCCTGGTCGATCAGCAGGGAGGCCACGGTGGTGGAGGTGGGGGCAAAGATCACGTCGGCGTTGGCGTTCTTGGCGGCGTTGACGAAGCCGGACATATCGGTGTTGCCGGCGGGGTTCTTGTCAGCCACCACCTGGATGCCCAGGCGCTCGCACTCCTGGGAGAAGTATTCGCCCAGGCCCTCGGAGTAGTCGTCGCCCAGCTCGGTGAACACATAGGCCACCTTGGCGTCAAACTCATCCTTGGCAAGGTTTGCCAGCACGCTGCCCTGGAAGGGGTCCAGATAGCAGACGCGGAAGTAGTAGGGGTTGCCCAGGGTCACGCCGGGGTTGGTGCAGGAGCAGCCGATGGCGGCGATCTTGGCCTCCTCAAACACGGGGGCGGCGGCCATGGACACGCCGGAGCCGTAGGAGCCCAGCACGATGGAGACGCCGGCGCTCACCAGCTGCTGCGCGGCGGAGACGCCCTTGTCGTTCTCGGACTGGTTGTCAACAGGCACAACCTCCACCTGATACTCCTCGCCGCCGATGGTAACGGTGGGAACCACGGAGTTGGCGTACTCGATACCCAGCACTTCCTTCTTGCCGCCGGCGCCGTTGGCGCCGGAGGAGGGTTCGTAGATGCCGATCTTGATGACCTTGCTGCCGGAGTCGCCGGATGCGGCGCCCTGACCGGACTCGGAACTCTTATCGCCGCCGCAGGCCGCCAGGCTTAAAACCATGGCCAGCGCCAGCATCATTGCCAGAAACTTTTTCATTCTTTTCATCCTCCATTTCGAGTGGGACGGTATCATGTCCCCTGTCTGCGAAACATTTTATGTGCTTTTGTCCGTCTTTGCAAGGTCAATCCTGCACAGAAAGATTTCCCCGATTTTCTGATTTTCAAAACTTTTTCCGCTTCTTTTTTATCTTTCTGTCCTTTTCTCGTGGACAGGCACGGAACAGTTACATTTTTTAACACGACAATTGTCCTCCCGTCAAAGACAGCCGCTTTGGTGATTTTGCTGAATTATCTCCTTAAATTTTGTCTCCCTCTGCGCCCATCTGTACAGCCGGACCCGCTTTGCGGAAAAAAGGACCGCCTTCCGGCGGTCCTTTGCAATCATTCCTGTCCGCACTCCTCGGCCTTCGGGGCTTCCTCCACCACGGCCAGGAAATCCTCCCGCTCCATGGTCTCATGCTCCAGCAGATACCGCGCCACGGCGTCCAGCTTTTCCCGCCGGGCCCGGAGGATATCCTCACACCGCTGGTAGGCGGCGCCCACCACGGCCTTGACCTCCTCGTCGATCTGGGCGGCCACCGCCTCGGAATAGCTGCGGCCCTGGCTCATGGTGCGGCCGATAAACACCTCGTCGTGGCCGGACTCGAAGGACACGGCGCCCACCTTTTCGCTCATGCCGTAGGAGGCCACCATCTTCCGGGCGATCTGGGTAGCCCGCTGGATGTCGTTGCTGGCGCCGGTGGAGATGTCCCCCAGGCACAGCTGCTCCGCCACCCGGCCGCCCAGCAGCGCCACGATCTGGTCCTCCATGTAGCGCTTGGAGAGGTAGGAGCGATCCTCCTCCGGCAGGGAGATGGTCATACCGCCCGCCTGCCCCCGGGGCACGATGGTGATACGGCTCACTGGGTCCTGATCCGGCAGGGCGTGCATCACCACGGCGTGGCCCGCCTCGTGCCAGGCGGTCAGCTCCCGCTCGTGCCGGGGGATGACCCGGCTCTTCTTCTCCGGCCCGGCGATGACCTTGATCTCCGCTTCCTTCAGGTCCGCCATGGTGATGACCTGACGGCCCTTCCGGGCGGCCAGCAGGGCGCCCTCGTTGATAAGGTTCTCCAGATCCGCGCCGGTGAAGCCCGCGGTGCCCTGGGCCAGCTTTTTCAGATCCACGTCCTCCGACAGGGGCTTGCCCTTGGCGTGGACCTTCAAAATTTCCTCCCGGCCCCGGATGTCCGGCAGGCCCACATACACCTGCCGGTCAAACCGGCCCGGCCGCAGCAGGGCGGGGTCCAGCACATCCGCCCGGTTGGTGGCGGCCAGGACCACCACACCCTCGTTGGCGGCGAAGCCGTCCATCTCCACCAGGAGCTGGTTCAGCGTCTGCTCCCGCTCGTCGTGGCCGCCGCCCACGCCGGTGCCGCGCTGGCGGCCCACGGCGTCGATCTCGTC
>JAUNGH010000084.1:0-3686 GCA_030524605.1 Oscillospiraceae bacterium
TCCAGGCCCCGGACGGTCCGCAGGCCCAGCATGACCCACTCGGTGTCCCGGTCCAGGGGCGGAATGGTCTCGCTCTCGGACAGCATGGCGGTGTGCTCCTTCACGCCCCGGATATAGCCCTCCAGATCCTTTTCATAGGCATAGCGGACGCCGCCGAAGTCGGAGTGGGCACCGGGGCCAAAGCCCGCGTACTCCTCCAGCAGCCAGTATTTCAGGTTGTGGCGGGACTCCCGGCCGGCGCGGGCGAAGTTGGAAATTTCATATTGGCGGTAGCCGTGACGGGCCAGATAGTCCACCGTGTACAGATACATGTCCGCCTGCGCCTCGTCCCCCGGCAGCCCGGCGGTCTCCCTGCGGGCGAAGAGGGGCGTGCCCTCCTCCACCTTCAGTCCGTAACAGCTCAGGTGCTCCGGCGCCAGATCCACCGCGGCGGCAAGGTTTCTCTGCCACTGCTCCAGGGTCTGATGGGGCAGGCCGTAGATGAGGTCGAGGGATAGATTTTCAATTCCGGCCTTCCGGGCGGCCTCCACGGCGGCGCGGACCTGCTCCATGGTGTGGATGCGGCCGATCTCACGAAGCTCCCCGTCGTCGGCGGACTGCATCCCCAGGGACAGCCGGTTGACCCCCGCCTTGCGCAGGGCCTTCAGTGCTTTCCAGTCCCCGGCGGAGTCCGGGTTGGCCTCCAGAGTGACCTCTGCGTCCCTGGCGACGCGGTACTTCTTGAAAATGGTTTTCAGGATTTTGACCAGCCGTTTTTCCCCCAGATAGCTGGGCGTGCCGCCGCCGAAGTACACGGTATCCACGGTGTGTCCGGCGGCGAAGGGGGCGGTCTCCAGCAGGTGGGCGCAAAGGGCGCCGGCATAGTCGTCCATGCGGCTCTCGCCGCCGGACAGGGAGTAAAAGTCGCAGTAGGCGCACTTTTGCTTGCAGAAGGGGATATGGATGTAAAGCCCCAGGGGCTTGGCGGCGGTTTTCATGGCGGTGTGTTCCTCCGAAACAGGGTATCCCATAGTGTACCGCGTTTTGCCGCTGTTTGCAAGGCCGCTCTTTGAGATCATGGCCGCCGGTGTCCTTGGAGCATTTGACATGCATTTAACATCCAAGCGCTTGAAAAGACCCACACTTTTGTGGCAAACTTCATAAAAAAGCCGACTTTGACCGTGTGAAACGGGGGAGACAGCCGGCGGTTTTACGGAAATATTTTTCGGAGGAGCAGGCATTATGAACGACAAGAAGAAGGAGCAGCTGAAGGGCAATCTGGTGGAGATGGGCCTGATGGAGCAGACCGACACGCTTCTGGACTGCGTCCAGGCGAATTACAGGAAGCAGGTGCTTGGCAAGCTGGGGAAGTGGCAGCAGGGCTGGATCTGCTTCACGGAGAAACAGGTGGTCTATCCCCTGGGTATTTTTGAGGAGCATATCGTCATTCTATATGCCTGCATCCGGAGAATCGAAAAATTCACGGCGGGCCTGATCCCCATGGGCATGGCCGTCGCCTACGACGATTCGAAGTCGGGCGGCGAGACGGAGGCGCAATTCACCATTTCCAAGAGGGACAAGTGGATCGCGTTTTTGTCCGAAAAAGCGGGATGATCCGCCGGATAAAAACATATACGGAATGGAAAGCCGGTCTCCATTTGAGGCCGGCCTTCCATTCCGTATTTCAGCCCTCGGGGGGTTCGCCCTCCGCCCCGGCGGACTCTGTCTCCAGCATATCCGCGTCTGTCAGCTCCGCCGGAGCGTCCGCCGGCTCCGCAGGCTCTTCGACGGCCTCCTCGTCCAGCAGAAACTCGATAAGCCCCACCGGGCCGTCCGCCGGATAGCAGTTCACCACCCAGCCCGGCGTCTCCGGCAGCCCCAGGTCCGCCCGGAGCTGGGCCATGGCGGCGGCCACCTGGTCCGGCCCATCCTCGCCCCAGTAGCCGATGCGCACTGCCAGCTCCGTTTTGCCGTCCGCCAGGGCGGCCTCCAGCAGGCTGTACAGCCCCGCCGTGCTGGTGGCGTTTACCACCGCCTGGATCTGCTCCGCCGTCCGGCGGTAGCCGATCTGCAGCTGCACCTCGTAGTATCCCCGCTGCGCCTGGCTGGAGGAGGTGATATACTCCACCGCGTAGGCGCCCATGGGCGTCTCCTGCTGGATCTCCACGGTGGCCCGCTCCAGCGTGTCCGCCACGGTGAGATCGTCCTCGAAATTATAGAGCCGCAGCGTAGCGGCCTCCGTGTGCTGGCCGATCAGCAGCAGCAGGTCGTTGACGATATCCTGATAGTTCTCCGCCCGCAGGGTGTCGGCGGCCTCGCTCTCCCAGAACTTGCTGCTGTGGGGCTCCGCCGTGCTGTATTCTCGCTCCAGCAGGGAGGCGCAGCCCGTCAGAAAGCAGAGAGCCAGCGCCAGCGCGGCCAGACGTATCCGCATGGGACGTACCTCCTTGTCTTACGCCCGGGCGCGTTACAGCCCCAGGTCCTCATCCACCAGAATGACCTCCGCATCCATTCCCATCATGGGCCCCCACAGCGTTACCAGCGCCCGGCACACGCGGTCGGGGCTCTTGCAGTCATAGCAGCGGTCCAGCTTGACGGCGCAGGGGGTCTTTTTGCCCAACTGCCTGGCCCGCCGGGGCGCCGCCACATTCCGGGCGCGCCGGACGGCATCGTCGTATGTGGCGGCCAGCTTGTTGCGGCCGATCACAAAATACACCTTTTCGTGGCCGAACAGCGTGGCGGACACCCGGTTGCCGGCGCCGTCGATGTTGACGATCTCGCCGGTCTCCGCCAGGGCATTGGCGGAGGTCAGATAGATGTCCGTTTGCATAGCGGCCCGCCGGGCGGACGCCGCCTCCTGCTTCCAGTGCCAGATGACGGTGTTGTGCTTTTCCAGCCGTTCGTACAGGCCCAGCGCGTCCAGCGTGGCGGAGCCGCCGAAGCCCACCGTCTTGCCGTCGATCACGCCGTCCAGATAAGCGGCGGCCTCTGCCCCGGCGGCGAAGACTCTGACGGAGAAGCCCCGGGCCTCCAGGTTTCGTTTTACAGCTTCAAAGGACATTTCCATACCTCCTCATCACTCCCGCCCGGTGTCCAGGGCCGGGCCTTTACAGCAACTCCAGCTGCTTTTCCTCGGAATCCTCCTGCCGCAGCAGCGCGCCGGCGGCGGGCACGGCCCGGACCCGGTAGCGGCTCTGGTTGACGATGGAGGTCTCCTCCGGCGCCTTCACCGTATCCAGACGGTATTTGGGCTTCAGGTTCATCACCGCCACGCCCTGGGTGGTGCGGGTGGTCTTGGGGGCCAGCAGAGCGGTGTGGAAGATCAGGCAGCGGGGCTCCGTGGAGTACGCCGCCAGCTCGCAGTCGCCGTCGATGCGGCGGATGCAGCAAAGCGGCGCCTTGTCGGAGTACGCGCCGGTGAGCTTGCGGCGGTTGGAGGTGGTCTGATACGCCTTGACCTCCACCCGGGCGGCCTTGCCGTTTTCAAAGAAGAACAGCAGCGTGCCGGCGTAGTCCGGCCCCGGCAGCACGGCGAAGACCACATTTTCCCCGGCGTCCATGCTGAGCTTGGCGGGCAGGTAGTCTCCCAGGACGCTGGCCTTGGCGTCGTCGAACTCCCCCAGGCGGATCTTGTAGACCTGGCACCTGTCGGTGAAGAACATGATCTCCGCGTTGGAGGTGGTCTCGAAGCTCTGGCGCAGGCCGTC
>JAUNGH010000084.1:3786-9444 GCA_030524605.1 Oscillospiraceae bacterium
ACGAACTCCGCCTGGATCTGGTCGATGCCGAAGCCGATCATCAGGTTGGGAATGACCTCGGCCTCCTCCTCCGTCTCCCGGATGATGCGGATGGCCTTGTCGATGTCCAGCAGGATGCGCTTCAGGCCCTTCAGAAGGTGCAGCTTGTCCTTCTTCTTTTTCAGGACGAAGTACACCCGCCGCCGCACGGATTCCGTGCGCCAGGCGGTCCACTCCTCCAGAATCTGCCGGACGCCCAGGACCTTGGGCATTCCGGCGATCAGCACGTTGAAATTGCAGGAGAAGGAGTCCTCCAGCGGCGTCTGCTTATAGAGCTTCGCCATCAGCTTGTCCGGATCCGTGCCCCGCTTCAAATCGATGGCCAGCTTCAAACCGGAGAGGTCCGTCTCATCCCGCATGTCGGCGATCTCCTTGGCCTTGCCCGCCTTGATGAGCTCGGCCACCTTGTCCAAAATCGCCTCCACGGTGGTGGAGTAGGGGATCTCGTAAATTTCAATGAGGTTCTCCGCCTTCACGTAGCGGTACCTGGCCCGCACCCGGACGCTGCCCCGGCCGGTCTCATAGATCTCCCGGAGGGCGGCGGGGTCGCAGATCAGCTCGCCGCCGGTGGGGAAGTCCGGCGCCAGCAGGGTCTCCGTCAGGTCGCAGGCGGGATTTTTCAGATAGGCAACGGCAGTGTCGCAGACCTCTTTCAGATTAAACCCGCAGAACTGGGACGCCATGCCCACGGCGATGCCGCTGTTGGCGGACACCAGGATGTTGGGAAAGGTGGTGGGCAGCAGGGCCGGCTCCTTCATGGTGTTGTCGTAGTTATCCACGAAGTCCACGGTGTCGCTGTCGATGTCCCGGAACAGCTCGTTGCAGATGGCGGTCAGCTTGGCCTCGGTGTACCGGGGCGCGGCCCAGGACATGTCCCGGGAGTAGCACTTGCCGAAGTTGCCCTTGGAGTCCACAAAGGGCGTCAGCAGGGCGCCGTAGCCCCGGGAGAGGCGGACCATGGTGTCGTAGATGGCGGCGTCGCCGTGGGGGTTGAGGCGCATGGTCTGGCCCACGATGTTGGCGGACTTGGTCCGCGCCCCGGTGAGCAGCCCCATCTTGTACATGGTGTACAGGAGCTTGCGGTGGGAGGGCTTGAAGCCGTCGATCTCCGGGATGGCACGGGAGACGATGACGCTCATGGCGTAGGGCATGTAGTTGGTCTCCAGCGTGTCGGTGATGGGCTGCTCCACCACCGCCGCGCGGAGGCCCATGACGTTGGGGTTATTGACTTTGGGCCGGGATTCGTCCGGCTGCTTTTTCTTGGCCATAGCTTATGGCTCCTTATCTTGTATCCACTTTTGTGGGTTATTGAGGATATATTGCCGGGTATTCTGAAAATCGCATTCGCTGCGGATCACATGGTCGTAATAACTCCGCTGCCAGAGCCTGGGTCCGAAAGGCGCGCCCAGCAGCCGGTATTGCCGGTCTGTATAGGATTTCATCCGACCGATGATTCCGGTAGGGGGCGGGCTCTGTCCCGCCCTGCCCCCAGGACAATAAGCAAATGGATATGATCCGGCATCACGCAGCGGATGTCCACGGAAACACCCGTGTAAAGGGATGGGATGTCCTGTATGGCCTTGTCCACGATCCGACCGATCTCCGTCAGACGAACGGTCACGGACGGGACGGCGCAAGGGCCGTTTTTGACGGCAGGCGGGACGGCACAGAGGCCGTCCCCTACGGCGGGGGCAACGCACCCCAAAACGTCCTGCCCGCGCACTTGCGTGCAGACGGTGATGAAATACGAGCCGGGTTCTGCGTAATCGTGTGACGGTAAGCGCAGCTGCTTGCGTTTTGGATACGCTCGTTCGGCCATCTTTGTTTACGAGATGTCCGCCATCTCCAGATACTTGTACCCGTTCTCCGCGATGTGGTCCTTTCGCCCCTGCAGGTTATCCCCCAGCAGCAGGTCGAACACCGCCGCCGTCTGCTCCACGTCCTCGGGCATGACCCGGATGAGCCGCCGGGTCTCGGGGTTCATGGTGGTCAGCCACATCATGTCCGGGTCGTTTTCGCCCAGGCCCTTGGAGCGGTCCACCTTGACCTTCTTGCCCTCCAGGTCCTTCAGGATGTCGTTCTTCTCCTTGTCGGAGTAGGCAAACCAGGTCTTCTCACCGCTGTTGATCTCGAACAGCGGCGTCTCCGCGATGTAGACATAGCCCTCGCGGATCAGCGTCGGCGTCAGCCGGTACAGCATGGTCAGGATCAGGGTCCGGATCTGGAAGCCGTCCACGTCGCCGTCGGTGCAGATGACCACCTTGTTCCACCGCAGGTTCCCCAGGTCGAAGGACGCCATGTCCTTGACGTGCTTGTTCTGGACCTCCACACCGCAGCCCAGGACCTTGATGAGGTCCGTGATGATCTCGCTCTTGAAAATCCGGGCGTAGTCCGCCTTCAGGCAGTTCAAAATCTTGCCCCGGACGGGCATAATGCCCTGATATTCCGAGTCCCGGGCCAGCTTGACGCTGCCCAGGGCGGAGTCGCCCTCCACGATATAGATCTCCCGGCGGCTGACGTCCTTCGTCCGGCAGTCCACGAACTTCTGCACCCGGTTGGCGATGTCGATATTGCCGGAGAGCTTCTTCTTGATGTTCAGCCGCTGCTTCTCCGCGCTTTCCCGGCTGCGCTTGTTGATGAGCACCTGTTCGGCGATCTTCTCCGCGTCAAAGTGGTTCTCGATAAAATAAATTTCCAGGTTGGAGCGCAGAAACTCCGTCATGGCCTCCTGAACGAACTTGTTGGTGATGGCCTTCTTTGTCTGGTTCTCATAGCTGGTCTGGGTGGAGAAGTTGTTGCTGACCAACACGATGCAGTCCTCGATGTCCGCCCAGGTGATCTTGCTCTCGCTTTTCTGGTACTTGCCCTGCTCCCGCAGGTACTTGTCGATGGCGTAGACGAAGGCGGATTTGGCGGCCTTCTCCGGGCTGCCGCCGTGCTCCAGCCAGCTGGAGTTGTGGTAGTGCTCGATGACGTTGACCCTGTTGGAAAAGCAGCAGGCGACGGACAATTTCACCTTGTACTCCGGCTTGTCCGCCCGGTCCCGGCCCCGCTTCTCCGCCTGCCAGAAGACAGGGGAGGTCAGGCTGCCCTCGCCGGCCAACTCCGTCACATAGTCCGTGATGCCGTTTTCATAGAGGAATTCCGTCTCCTCGAACTTTCCCGGCGCGGTCTCATTGCGGAATTTGAAGGTGATGCCCGCGTTGACCACCGCCTGACGCTTCATCACATCGGTGAAGTACTCGGCGGGAATGGCGATGTCGGTGAACACGTCCAGGTCGGGGAGCCACCGGGTGCGGGTGCCGGTTTTTTTGGCCTGGTTTTTGGGCAGAGGGGTCTTTTGCAGCTCCCCTGCGATCTCGCCCCGCTCGAAGTGGAGACGGTACTCCTGCCCCTCCCGCCAGACGGTGACGTCCATGTACCGGGAGGCGTACTGGGTGGCGCAGGCGCCCAGGCCGTTGAGACCCAGGGAGTATTCGTAATTGTCGCCGGACACGTTGTCGTACTTGCCGCCGGCATACAGCTCGCAGTACACCAGCTCCCAGTTGTACCGCTGCTCCTTTTCGTTCCAGTCCACCGGGCAGCCCCGGCCGCTGTCCTCCACCTCGATGGAGCGGTCGGCGTACCGGGTGACGGTGATGACCTTGCCGTGGCCCTCCCGGGCCTCGTCGATGGAGTTGGAGAGGATCTCGAACACCGCGTGCTCGCAGCCGTCCAGGCCGTCGGAGCCGAAAATCACACCGGGCCGCTTGCGGACCCGGTCCGCACCCTTCAGGGACGAAATGCTCTCATTGCCGTAATCTTGCTTCTTTGTTGCCATACATCCTCCGAAAAGGCAGGAATTGCCTGAAAATCAATATATGGTAGTATAGCATGATTTCGCCACAGGTTCAAGTGCCGCACACCCCGGGAACCCCTTTCCCGTCTTTTCCCGCTGGGAATCCGGTTTTTTCGGGAAAATGTTGTTGCGCAATTTTTTTCATAACGAAACAGCCACCCTGATAAACCGTTCGTAATCCAGAGTTTTTCACATTTTCCACAGAGTTTTCCACACTGTTATGTTAACTTTCGGATTCTGAAAAAAGTGTGCCGCTTTCCGGATTGCCCGGCGGGCCGCCGCAAATGGCCGGGATGCTCTCGAGATGTTGCATTTATCACAGCGCCGGGGGCGGCTTCGTGCTATGATCCTATCAGAAAAGGAAAAAAACGGGATATCGGGCCCGGTAATCGAAAAAAGGAGATGTTTTTATATGAAGTTCTATATTTGCAGGCATTGCGGCAATATCATCACCAAGCTGACCTCTGCGGGCGTCCCCCTGAAGTGCTGCGGCGAGGACCTGCAGCTGCTGGAGGCCGGCGTTACCGACGCGGCTGTTGAAAAGCACGTCCCCGCCGTGACGGTGGAGGGCAACGCGGTGAAGGTCTCCGTGGGCTCCGTGACCCACCCCATGACCGCCGAGCACTCCATCCTCTGGGTGGCCCTGGAGACGGAGAAGAGCGCGTCCATCCAGTGGCTGAACCCCGGCGAGGCCCCGGAGGCGGTCTTCGCTCTGGCGGAGGGCCAGACGGCCAAGGCGGTCCACGCCTACTGCAATCTCCACGGCCTGTGGAAGCAGGATCTTTAAGCTGTATGAAACGCACCGGCGCGGATTCCGCGCCGGTGTTTTTTGTTTGCAACCTCTGGTTGCGGGGATGCCAGCCCCGCCTGATTGTGCGCAACCGCCGGATGTGGTATGATGGGGCCAGCAGAGGAGGTGGGCGGATGCGGTTCCATGAGATCCTGGCCCGGGAGCGGAAGGCCCGGGGGTGGAGCCAGGAGGATCTGGCAGGCAGGGTGCAGGTATCCCGCCAGGCGGTCAGCAAGTGGGAGACGGAGGACGCCATGCCGGACCTTCCGAAGCTGTTGGCCCTGGCGGACGCGCTGGGCATGTCCCTGGACGCTCTGTGCGGCCGGGCGGCCCCGGGGGAGGGTGAGACCCCGCCGGGGCCGCCGGAGGCCCCTCAGCGGGCCTCAAAACGAAGCCGCTGGCTGTGGCTGGTTCTGTGTGTCCTGCTGGCGGTGTGCCTGGCGGCGGGCGGAATCTGGTGGAAATGGAGCCGCCGGGATGTGGTTCCGGCGGAGGAGGCTCCGGCGGAGAGCACGCTGCCGGAGACGCTGACGGTGTCCGGTGTGCGCTTCTCCGGAAAATCCGATTATATGGTCGATTATTGGTTCACGCCCAGCATTTCGGGCGCGGACTATCTCTATCAAATCACCTTTACGGCCCGGGACGGACACGCGCGTACCTTTGACGCATCCTACAGCGGCGGCGTCTGTTCGGGGAGCGCAACGCTGCGCGGCGGGTGGCTGGGGTACGCGGTTACCATCTCCGTCGGCGACGGCGTCAACAGCCGGAACCTGGCTGTGGCTGACAGCCTGATTTTTTCGGAGGGCGATGCGGACTGGAGGACATTGGAATAGTCGAACAGGGGGACGCACGGAAAGCGCGTCCCCCTGTCCTTACGCCAGGTTGAACAATTTCAGGATGATGCCGTAGATCACGCTGGCCAGCGTGCCGAATACGATGACCGGCCCCGCCACCAGAAACATCTTGGCCGCCATGCCGGTGACGATGCCCT
>JAUNGH010000085.1 GCA_030524605.1 Oscillospiraceae bacterium
AAGATAAGAGATATCAGGCTTGCGGTCAAAGGATATCTTTTATCTCTTATCCTTTATCTTTTATCTGATTTGGTCATATGGTCTCCTTCACATCCCCCATCTGCGGCAGGCGTGAAGTAAAACTCCTTGCGTGGCACAGCGCCAGCGCCAGCGCGTCCGCCGCGTCGTCGGGCCGGGGGACGGCCTTCAGCTTCAAAAGGCGTCTCGTCATGTCCATCACCTGGCGCTTTTCCGCCTTGCCGTAGCCCGTCACCGCCAGCTTCACCTGAGAGGGCGTGTATTCGTGCAGCGGGATGCCGCACTTCTCCGCCGCGCAGAGGATCACCCCCCGCCCGTGGGCCACGGCGATGCCGGTGGTGATATTGGTGTTGAAGAACAGCTCCTCAATGGAGATCACCTCCGGCTTCAGCTGGCCGATCAGCTCCTCCATGTCGCAGCTGATCTGGTACAGCCGCCGGCTCAACGGCAGCCCCGCCGGGGTGGTGATGGCCCCGTAGGTCTCCATATGGACTTGTCCCCGGTCCGCCTCCACCAAGCCGAAGCCGATGGTGGCGTAGCCGGGGTCGATGCCTAAAATGCGCATGAAATCCCTCTCGAGAAATCCAATAAATGGAAGCAAAATTGACTTTTGGTATCCTTTGCGGTAAATTGCTTACAACTATACCATATATCCGTTTTTATTTCAAGGCAAAAATCAGAACATATGTACTATTTGGGGCAAATTCATTTAAAATGAGGCCAGCCGTCCTTTCAGCCGGCTGGCCTTTTCATATGGATCACTTGATGGAGACGGCAACCGGGGTCTCAAAGGCGCTGGCGCTGTTGAACAGCGGCTCCAGATACGCCGTATCGCCGTGGTAGCCCGCCAGCGGGAATTCGGCGGTGAACACGCTGCCGTCGTCCACCCGTTCCCCTGTGGAGGGATCTTCATAACCATAGGTGCTGCTCTCCTGGGTGATATCGTGTTCCTGGCCCGTCTCGTCCCAGAAAGTATGCTGGAACAGGCCGAACATGGTGTGCTCCCCCTTGATTCCGGCCGCGAAAGAGACGATCCAGCCGCCGGACAGCTCTTCCGCTTTCAAAAAGCGGATATCCTCCGGCAGATTTTCCGCCGTGCCCCGCCGCAGATCCAGCCGGACCCGGGGTGCCGATTTGTCCAGCCACTCCGCCCCGGTGATGTGGAGTGTCAGATGCCGGCTGCTTTCAAAATAGGGGCTGTCCAGCCAGACGGTGGAATCGTCGCTGCCGCCGGTCATGCCGGAGGACAGGATGCCGTTGGTGGTTGGCCGGAACCGGCGGCCCGTCTCGTCCTCCATGTAGAACTCCAGCCCGGTGAGCCAGGCGTCGTTGCCCGGATCCGTGCGGAGATTCAGCCGCATATGGGTCGGGTAGACCTCCGCCTCCGTGATGGAGACGGTGTGGCCGTCCAGAGTAAAGACGGCGTTCACGGGGATGGCCTCGCCCTTGGCGGTAAAGGTGGGGTCCAGTTCCAGGGGGAAGGTGAACTCCGCCAGGTACTCCGGGTCATCGCTGACGGGGACAAAGGGGTCGTCCTCCCCGGCGGGAACCGGCACCGCCAATTCCTCGCCGCTGTTGCCCGCGTAGGCCTTCAGTTGGAAATCCAGCGTTTCCGGGATGTCCCGCTCGATGAAGTCCAGCCGGAAAGACCGCAGTTCCCCGTTGGGCGTGCCAAAGGAGCTGCTGCCGCCGCTCCATCCCCCCGGCTCCCCCGGCAGAAGGACATCGCCGCTGGCCTCCAGCTGCGGATACTGGCGGGAGTCCAGGGTGTAGTAAATGTTGAGCTGTTTCATGTCCACGATGACGTATTCGACGGTGGCGGTAATGCCGTTCACCGTCTGGCTCTGGCCGACAGGCTGCACATACTCGTTCTCCACGGCGGCGGAAAGGCTGGGCGACCACGCCACGGCCTTGGCCAGCTCCCGCAGCACCGGCACCGTCCCTCAGGCCCGGGCAAAGGGGACGGACAGGTTCACCAGCAGGACGAAGGCCGCAAAGCAGGCCGCCAGCCCCCCGGCAGAGACGCCGAAGGCGCGCCGCTTCTTCCGTGAAGCGTTTTCCCTTTTCAGCGCCTTTTTGACCGTGGATTCCAGTTCTGCAGGGGTCTGCTCCAGCGCCGCAAGCAAATTCGTATACTCCTCGTTCCGGGTCATGGCTGCTCCTCCTCTCCCAATTCCAGCCGCAGCAATTGCAGGGCCCTTCTCTGCCGGGTGGCGGCGGTCCCCTGGGGGATGTTCAGGGCGGCGGCGGTCTCCGCCTGGGTATACCCGGCGAAAAACCGCAGGATCACCACCAGCCGCAGCTCTTCCGGCAGGCGGCGGAGGGCCTCCTTCAGCGGCAGGGCGTCGTAAGCGTCCGGCCCGGCGGTGTCCGGCAGGGATTCCTCCCCCGCCAGGCGCTTCCGGCGGCGCAGCTCCCGGTGGCACTCGTTGATGAGGATACGGGTCAGCCAGGTTTCGAAAAACGCCGGCTCCCGGAGCTTGCGCAGCGCCCGCAGGGCCTGATACACCGCCTCGTCCACCGCCTCCAGGGCGTCGGCCTCGCTGCCGAGGTACAGGTACGCGGTCCGGTACAGGCGGGACTTGATCTCCTCTGTCCGGGCGGCGAATTCGTCCTTGTCCATAGGCGGCCTCCTTTCGTGTTTCTGCCCATTAGAGTTTGCGGCGGCGGGTTTTGTTTTCCGGAGCGGGAAATTATTTTTTGGCGGGCCGGAGGGCCGCCCCGGGGGCGGGGGCGAGCGGTACGCCGTGCTGCGGCGCGGGGAATGCCCCCCCCATTTTCTTTTCGGCCTTGCCAAAAAGAAAACCCCTTCAGAGGGCCCTCTCGCCGCTTCGCGGCTCACCTTGGCGGGCCGGTTTCCGCGTTGGGCGCAGGAAGGATGCCGGTTCTCACCCCTTTCCGCCGCGCGAACCGGGGTGTGCAAAGCCCCCGCATGGGCCTGCCTCTATCGCCGCTGCCGCTCCCTTGGCAGATATGTAAGACAGCCTTTCCCTCCAACACGCCCCATCCGCAAAAAAAATCAGCACGGCCTGCGCCGTGCTGACGTCTTACGCTCTTGGATGGGCCTTCTGATACACGTCCTTCAGCTGCCGCTTCACCACATGGGTGTAGATCTGCGTGGAGGAGATGTCCGCATGCCCCAGCATCTCCTGGATGGACCGCAGGTCCGCGCCGTTTTCCAGCAGGTGCACGGCAAAGGAGTGGCGCAGGGTATGGGGCGTGATGTCCTTTTCGATGCCCGCCTTCTCCTGGTAGTGCTTGATGATCTTCCAGAAGCCCTGGCGGCTCATGCGCTCGCCGTTCATGTTGACGAAGAGGGCCTCCTCGCCGCTGTCCGCGATGAGCTGGGGCCGCACGTTCCGCACGTAGTCCTGCAGCGCCTTGACAGCAGTGTGGTACAGCGGGATGATGCGCTCCTTGCCCTTGCTGGCGCAGCGGATGAAGCCTGCGGCCAGGTTCAGATCGTCCATGTCCAGGGAGATCAGCTCGCTGACCCGGATGCCGGTGGCGTACAGCAGCTCCAGCATGGCGTGGTCCCGGAAGCCCTTGGCGTCCACGCACTGGGGCTGCTCCAGGAACAGCTCCACCTCCTTGGCGGTCAGGATCTCCGGATATTTCCGCTCCACCTTTGCCGAGGTGACGCCCTTGGCGGGATTCTCCGCCACCGCGCCCTCCGCCAGCAGGAAGCTGTAGAAGGATTTGACCGACGCCAGGAACCGGGTGATGGAGGCGGCGGACTTCCCCCGCCCCTGCATCCAGGCCATGTACTCCTGCACCGTTTCCCGGCCGACGTCCCGCAGGCCGCAGCCCAGGCTGCTTTCCAGATACCCGGCAAACTGCGTCACATCCCGCAGGTAGGAGCTGATGGTGTTCTGGGAGGCGTGCTTCTCCTCCGCCAGATACGCGCCGTAGCGCGCGATGTCGTCCATTGCCAAGGGGAAACCCCTCCTCTCTCTTTGGTATCACACCGGCAGCCGCTCCAGCACCAGCCGGAGGAGCCACGGCGAACAGAACAGATCCACACACACGCCCGCCAGCAGCACGCCGCCGCACACCGCCAGACGGAGCCCCCAGCGGCTCCCGTAGGACACTGGGGCGGCCCGCCGTCCTCTCCCGAAGGACAGGCTGGCCAGCGCCGCGGCCTTCCCCCACGCGGGGACAGCCAGCAGGAAGTAACAGGGCAGCGTCACCGCGCACCGCAGGCCGAACACCGCCAGGGCCAGCAGCACCCCGTCGGCCCCGAAGGCCGCCGTGAAGCAGCAGACGGAAAAGGACAGGAAAAAGCCGAAGGCCGCCGTGGCGCAGGGCAGCAGCACCACGCCGATGGACGCGAAGCCCAGCAGAAACGCCAGCAGCGGATAGCGGAAGTAAACCACCAGCGCCGACAGCGCCGTCCCGGCGGAGACGCCCTCGCTGCCGCCCACGCGGACGTAATCCGCCAGATAACGGCTCAGCTCGTCCCCCGTGGCGTCCGGCACCCGGCCCGCCAGGACCTGTCCCAAAACCACGCCGCCCAAAAAGAACAGCGCCAGGAGCAGCAGACAGGGCATGGCCGCCGTCCTCCCCAGGGAGAGCCTGTGCTTTGTCTTCCAGTTCAAGCTGCCTCACCTCACGGCAATCCTATGCGCCGGGCGGACAGTTTATGATATTGGTTGACGTAAACCTTGTACTTTATAAATATAGTGCAATTTACCAGATTTATCAAGGAATTTACCGGAAAAAGAAGTTTTTTGGCAGTTATGACCAAATATTATGTAAACAGTATTATGTAAACTAAGAAAACGGGATGGAGATCAAGCCCTCTGCAGGCCCACATTTGGGGGACGCCGGGAATGCAGCGCCCCATATCTGCCGCCCCTCCCCCGCCTTTGGGGCCGGGAGGCGGGGCCGGGGCGGAGGGCGGCAAAAAAGACTGTATTTTTGAAATTTTGTGAAAAATCACAAGGCGCTCATTTCCGCTTCCGCTTCTTCCGCTTCCGTCCGCCCAGCAGTCCGGCCAGCACGCCGCCGCCCAGCGCGCACAGCAGCAGAATGCCGCCGCGCCCCGTCCAGGTGATCCCCTGCCAGAAGGCCGTCCCCACCGCCGCCAGCACCACGGCAAACAGCGCCGCGCACAGCAGTCCGGCGGGCAGCGTTCCCCAGGGAGACCGCCGGGCCGCCGTGATGCCGCCGCAGAACACCGCCGCCGCGCACAGCACCGCAACCGCCGGAAACGCGCTCCCCTCCGGCAGAGTCCCCTTCACCAGCAGCAGCGCCAGCAGCAGAAGGCCCAGCAAATACACGCCCAGGGCCAGCAGGCCCCCCTGTAAAAAGACCGCCCAGGGAGCCGCCGCCTGCTGCCGCTTTCCCTTACCCATAAAAAATTCCTCCCTTGCAACATGCTCGTCACTGGAGCATATTCCAAGGGAGGATGCTTTTATGAATAATCCCGCTTACTTTTCTTCCGATTCGGGGGCGGGGATCTCGTCCACGGGCTCCTCGGGCAGGGCCTCTTCGGCGCCGTCCTTCTTCCCCTTCTTCTCGGGCTGCTCGCCGGACTGGACGCCGGTGGTGGACACGGCCCACTTGGTCAGCTCCATGCGGACGCGGTCCTCGCTGGTCTCGATGATGATGGTGTCCTTGTTGACGGACACGATCTTGCCGACGATGCCGCCGATGCTGGTGATGATATCGCCCTTTTTCAGACTGTCACGCAGCTCCTGAGCCTTTTTCTTCCGCTTGTTCTCCGGACGGATCATCAGGAAATACATAAGCGCGATCAGGACGACGATCATAATCAGGGATTCGTAATTCATGCCATTTGCTCCTTTTCCTCTTGCGTATTCAGAATGAAACCATTATACCAAACTCAGCCGGTTTTGCAAGAACTTTCTTTCCGCCCTTCAGGCAGGTTCCCACCACCGGCCGGCGGCGTCCTTTTGAAGCGCTAGGCGGTACGCGCCGCCCTGGCCCCAGATATGGATTTCGCGGCAGCCCTCCGGCAGCGGAATGGAAAAGCTGTCTCTGGCCCCATTGGGGTTGTTGATCCCCCTGGTGCCGTAAAAGGTCAGGTACAGCGCCCCTCCCTCCTCCCGGCTGTCCACGGCCCGGAGGTATCCGGCGCTGGAGGCCAGGTCCATTTCCAGCGTGAGGGAGCCGCCGTCCTCCGAGACGGCATAGCCCCGCAGGAACGCGTCCTCCCGGGGCGCTCCCGGCAGGTTTCGGAGACCTGCCGGCGCCGTGACCAGCATCACCGCCGCCAGAAGCGCCAGCATCCCCGTGCAGGCCGTCCTGCCCCGCTTCCGCCTGGACGCCCGCGCCGCCAGGAACACAACGCCGCCGAGCAGGAGAAATTCCAGACAGCGCTCCAACGCCCTGAGATAAAAGGGCGCGGAATGCAGGCCGTGTCCCCAGACGTACCAGTCGGCGCCAAGCAGGATGAAAAAGGCCGCCAGGAACAGGCCGGACACAGCGTACAAGGCCTTGCGGCCATCCGCCGGCTTCATCATACCCGCTGCTCCAGCTTCCCGCTGTAGCGGGCGCGGAAGTCCGCGAAGCGCCCCTCGTCGATGGCCTGGCGGATGCGGGCCATCAGCTCGTTGTAGAAGTACAGGTTGTGCAGCACCGCAAAGCGCAGGGCCAGCACCTCGTCCGCCTTGAACAGATGCCGCAGGTACGCCCGGGAAAAGCTGCGGCACACGGGACAACGGCAGCTCCCGCTGATGGGGCGGTCGTCCGCGGCGTACTTCTCGTTGAGGATGTTCACCGTGCCCTCCCAGGTGAAGAGCTTGCCGTGCCGGCCATTGCGGGAGGGCATCACACAGTCGAAGAAGTCCACGCCCCGGCTGACGGCCTCGATGATGTTGCTGGGGGTGCCCACGCCCATGAGATACCGGGGCTTGTCCTCCGGCAGCTCCGGGGCCACCACGTCGATGATCTCGTACATGACCTCTGCCGGCTCTCCCACGGCCAGGCCGCCGATGGCATAGCCGTCGCAGCCGAGCTTTGCGATCTCCCGGGCGTGCCAGGCCCGCAGGTCGGGGAAGGTGGCGCCCTGGTTGATGCCGAACAGAAGCTGCCCGGGATTCACGGTGTCCGGCAGGCTGTTGAGGCGGTCATGCTCGATCTTGCACCGCTGCAGCCAGCGCAGGGTCCGCTCCACCGACGATTTGGCATACTCGTAAGCAGCGGGGTTCTCCACGCACTCGTCGAAGGCCATGGCGATGTCGCTGCCCAGGTTGGACTGGATCTGCATAGACTCCTCCGGCCCCATGAAGATCTTACGGCCGTCAATGTGGGAGGAGAAATAGACGCCCTCCTCCCTGATCTTCCGCAAGGACGCCAGGGAGAACACCTGGAAGCCGCCGGAATCCGTCAGGATCGGGCCGTCCCAGTTCATGAATTTATGGAGCCCGCCCAGCTGCCGCACCAGCTTGTCGCCGGGGCGCAGGTGAAGGTGGTAGGTGTTGGAAAGCTCGATCTGGCAGCCCACCTCCTTCAGGTCGTGGGCGGACACGCCGCCCTTGATGGCGGCCTGGGTGCCTACGTTCATAAATACCGGCGTCTGGACAACGCCGCCGTGGGCGCAGGAAAACTGGCCGCGGCGGGCGCGGTTTTCGGTTTTGATGACTTTGAACATGTGGTTACTCCTAGTTTGTAGTTCAGTACAAGAACATGGCGTCGCCAAAGCTGAAAAAGCGGTACCTCTCCCGCACAGCCTCCTCATACGCCGCCAGCACCTGCTCCCGTCCGGCAAAGGCGGACACCAGCATGATGAGCGTGCTCTCCGGCAGGTGGAAGTTGGTCACCAGGGCGTCCATCACCTTGAATTTGTACCCCGGATAGATATAGATGCCGGTCCACCCCGCTTTGGCCTCCATCGTGCCGTCCTCGTTGGCCCAGGATTCCAGCGTCCGGCAGGAGGTGGTGCCCACGCAGACGCACCGCCCGCCGTCTGCCTTCGTCCGGTTGATAAGATCCGCCGTCTCCTGGGGGATGACGCAGTACTCGCGGTGCATCTCATGGTCTGTAATGTTTTCTTCCTTTACAGGGCGGAAGGTACCGAGACCCACGTGGAGCGTCACATAGCCGATGCCCGCGCCCTTGGCCGCGATCCGCTCCAGCAGCTCGGGCGTGAAGTGCAGCCCCGCCGTGGGGGCCGCCGCGCTGCCGACGACTTTGGAGTAGACGGTCTGATACCGCTCCCGGTCCTGAAGTTCCTCCTTGATGTAGGGCGGCAGGGGCATTTTGCCCAAGCGCTCCAGCACCTCCAGGAAAATCCCCTCATAGTCGAAGCGGACCAGGCGGTTGCCGCCCTCCGCCTCGCCGACCACCTCGGCGGTCAGCTCGCCGCCGCCGAAGGACAGCTTCGCCCCGGTGCGCATCTTCCGTCCAGGCCGGACCAGGCACTCCCAGGTCTTCTCCCCCCGGTCGATGAGCAGCAGCACCTCGCAGGCGCCGCCCCCAGGCAGCCGCTGGCCCAGAAGCCGCGCGGGCAGCACCCGGGAATCGTTCAGGATCAGGCAGTCGCCGGGGTTCAGAAGGTCCGGCAGCTCATAAAAACGGCGGTGTTCCACCGCCCCCGTGGCCCGGCTCAGCGTCATCAGGCGGGAATCGTCCCGCTTTTCGATGGGCGTCTGGGCAATGAGCTCCGGGGGAAGATCGTAGTAAAAGTCGCTGGTTTTCATAGGGTTCCTTTCTTAAGAGTGAAGATTGGAGAGTTAAGATTGAAGATATTGTAGTTCCGCCGCAGGCGGAACTAGTTGAAATCGTCCGGCGGAGCCGGACACCGCATCTTCACTCTCCACTCTTCAATCTTCAATCTATTCAACAGTGATGTCCGTATAGTAAAATTCCAAGATGTCGATGTAGTCATACCCATGCTCCGCCATGGCCTTGGCGCCGTATTGGCTGAGCCCCACATTGTGGCCGCTGCCGGTGCCGGTGATGGTGAAGCTGCCGGAGGAGGCGGGCTGCGCCGTTCCGCCGCCCGCCGTCACGGCGGCGGTGCCGGAGGAGGTGATGGCGGTGAATGTGCCGCCCTCCAGGGCCGTGATCCTGCCGCCGCCGGAGATGACGGACACGCCGTCCAGCGAGGACAGCACGCTGCCGGAGCCGTTGACAAAGACGCCGCTGCCGGAGGGGCCGCCGCCGTTGATGGAAAACCGCAGGCTCCTGACGGATTTATTGTAGGTGCTGCTGTAGAAAATGGTCCGGCAGGTGTCGCCGGTGACGGTCCTGGTGCCGCCGGTGCCCTCAAAGGTCACCTTCTTCACATTGCCCATGGGCGTGTACTCCGAGACGGACACGTTCTTCACCGTGCCCACGTCGTACCCCTTCTGCTGGAGGATCCAACTCAGTTCCGAGGCGGTGTAGGTAACGGACCAGCTGTAGTT